>NZ_LJYH01000034.1:0-158108 GCF_001440005.1 Mycobacteroides sp. H001 | reverse complement strand
CGCCCACCCGCTAGAGTTTTAGACACCTATTCACACAGGTCCCCCGCCCTCCGCCCTCGGGGACGTGTTGAAAACCCCTTCGTGGCTCTTCGGCGGTGGTGCTGTTTTCGGCTCCGGAACGCGATAGTGCCGATTTCGGAACGCGTGAACCTCCGCATGCCGTCCGCTGCGCGATGCAGCGTCACGCATTTGGTGCACGAAAGACCAAGCGGGCTCGGTAAGTTCTGGACTTATGCATACGGTGCAGTCGGGGGGTCCCACCGGTGATCCCGAAGAAGCGCTCAAGCCGCCAAGTCGTGAGACCGCTCGCTGGGCCGCGATCTTATGTTTCATTGCGGCGTTCATGTGCCTGGTGGGTATCGCCTGGTCCGTGTACGCGCGGTGGGTGACCGATGATTCATTTGGCGGCCTTGACGGACACCTGACCCAGGACGCGACCTCGGCACTCAATGCGATGGACACCCTGACCACGGTGGTCGCGGTGCTCAACGCGATATTGGCGGCGGCCCTGGTGGTCGGCGGGATCATGCTGTTTCGTCGCAAACCGGCCGGCCGCCCGGTCGTCGCGGTGACGGGTGCTTTCTTGCTACTGGCGCCGATCATCACCTATGTCGTCTCCACCCAGATTTGGAACAGGCTCGTCGGCGCGATGGGCGAGACCTCCGATGTGGAGGTCATGCGATTCGGTCCTGGTGTAGGAACGGTGATTCGTGGTGTGCTCGTCGCGTTGGCGATGCTGGGGCTGGTGCTTGCGCCGTCAACCAAACGTTGGTTGACCTACCAGGGCCAGCCTGACGGACAACGGCAGCTGGCAGCGGTGCCCGGTTCAGTGGTGGACCCTTCGCTGCCGCCTCCCACCCGCGGCACGGCGCTCGGCGCGGCAGTGCTGAGTGTGCTGGGTGGTGCGGTGTTTCTGTTTCTCGCTATAGCGGGTGTGGTGGAGGCACTCGATTCGGATAAACGTGAGTCGGCCCGGGTCGTCGCCGGGGTTGGCGCAGCCGTCACGACGCCGCTTGCCGCTGGGCTGATCGTGGGCGGGATTCTGTTGCTGCGCCGACGCCTCTCCGGGCGCACGACGGTTGTCGTCACCTGGGCAGTCGTCATCCTGTTGGCAACCGGATTGCTCTCGGCAGTGACGGCAAGCGACAACCCTCGACCCGGAGACCTCGAGCTCCGCATTGCGGTGTTGGTATTCACGGTGGTTTATGCGGTTGCGGCGATCGCCTTGGCTTTGGCCCGGTCCACCCGACGCTGGTGTGAGGCGCGGACGGGGTTCGGCAGACAGACCCTGCCGGGCCCAGAGCACCCGGCTCCGATGGGCGTCACCGGTCCCTTGGCCCCGGCGCAGCATCAGCCGCAACCGATTGAGCTGCCGTTCGGGGCGGGCACACCAGCGCACGTGCCGCCGACAGCCCCCGTCGACGCGGCCCGGCGCAAGCGGATATGGGTGATAGCCGCAGCAGCAGGAGCGGTGATGGTGCTTGCCGCAGCGACAGCCGTGACGTTCACCACCATCTCGCGAAAACCCGAGGCCGCGGTGCTCCACTCCTACGGTACGCAGAGCGTCCTTCCGTTCACCGAGCTGAGGTATCCGTGGGACATCGCGGTCGACGCTGCCGGCGCCGTGTATGTCGTAGACAGTGACACTGTTCACGAAACCAGCCGTGTGTTGTCCCTGCCGGTAGGTGCCACGGCTCCGAGCACGCTGCCATTCGAGCCGGGTAGAAACGGAGTGGCGGTCGATGCGGCTGGCACCGTATACGTCAACAACGGCTACGACGGTGTGCAGGTTCTGACGGCGGGTTCCAGCACCCCGACCAAGCTGTCTTTCCCCGGTCGACATGGTCATGGCGTGGCAGTCGATACTGCCGGAACCGTATACGTTGCCGACAAGGGGCGGGTTCTGTCGCGTGCCGCCGGTGAAGCCCCACCGATAGAGCTGCCGTTCACCGGGTTGGACGAAGCCACCTTTGTGACGGTGGACGCCGCGGGCACTGTCTATGTCCTGGATCAGGTTCGCAAACGAATACTGTCGCTGCGTTCCGGTTCCACCACCCAATCCGAATTCCCCCTGACCGAACTCAAAGGGCCGTCGGGCCTGGCTGTCGACAGCCACGGCACCATATACGTAGCCGACTACACCGGCGGCAAGGTAGTGGCCTTCGCCGCAGGCTCCCACGCAACAACGGTGCTGCCGTTCACCGGGCTCCGTGGCCCATTAGATGTAGCCGTCGACGCCGACGAAAACGTCTACGTTAGCGGTTACGTCGACTTCAGTGACGACTCAGGACAGGTTCTCAAACTCCCCGTCGCATCGCCCGCGTGAGTGGATGGCTCACCAGTAGTGGTGTCCAGCACTTCCAAAGCCCCAACCGCTATACATACGCTCAGGGCGTTGTCGGTGACAGAACTCGTCTACCCGCGGCCGATCCAGTTACTTACGTACAAAGAGTACGAAAGTGGTGTACGGTTGCCGGCATGACGAACGACTACGAGTTCTTCGCCTACGGCGGGGGCCAGCTCAACACTTCAGCGATCGAGGTTTTCGCCTATCCGATGGGCGATGTGACGGTGCGCACTATTGCCGGTGCAGGCCCCACCCCGGGTGTACAGGTGCTCTGGGTGCACACGGCGGCGCCGGATTGGACGGTGGTGTTCAACTGGGCCGCTCTGACGGCGGCGTTCCCGCAGCGGATCTTGGTGATGCCGTTCCTGCCGAGTGCACGTGGCGACAAGGACACGCCCTGTCCTGCGCACACCAACGCGCGCTTGGCCGCGCTATCTGGGATCACCGGCCTCGTCACCATCGATCCGCACTCGCCGGTGTGGCTGGACACGCTGCGGGCCGTCAACCCGACCGTTACGTCTCACGTCATCGACCTGGCCCAGGTGGTGGCCGCTGCTGTCGATGCCGGCGACTACCTCGGGGTGATCGGCCCGGACGCCGGCTCGCTGCGGCGTGCGAGCGCTGTCGCCGCGCAACTGGGGCTGCCGGTGTCGGTGGCCGACAAGAAGCGTGACCCTGCCACCGGACAACTACTGGGCTACAAAGCCCCCGCCGAGGTGCAGGGCCGACCGGGTCGGTATCTGGTGGTCGATGACATCTGCGATGGTGGCGGAACGTTCGCACTGCTGGCACAAGGACTGGGCGACGGCTTCGACCTGGATCTGTGGGTCACACACGGCGGGTTCACCAAGGGCACCAACGCCTTGACCGACAACTACCGGAGGGTCCACACCACCGACTCGCTGCGCTCGGCAGTCGCGGCAGCCGCAGACTCACCGCAAGACACTGCGGTCGAGGTTCACCCGCTTCGCCTACACGTGCTCGACGTCCTGGACACCATCAACACCACTCGATAGGGGGCGGAAACACCATGAACGACAACCAAAATCGGGCGCTGGACACCCTGCTGGCCACCGACGCTTACAAGCTTGATCACCGGCGGCAGTACCCGGACGGAACCGAGTTCGTCTACTCCAACCTCACTGCGCGCGGCACGCGGGTGCCGGGTATCAACGCCACGGTCTTCTTCGGGCTGCAGGCGTATCTGCAGCGGCTAATCGAGGACTGGCAGGTGTTCTTCGATCTGACCGACGACGAACTCGAACCGGTTCTGGCCGGATATGAGCGGTTCGTCACCGGGCTGTTAGGGCCGAATGCCATTGGTGTTCAGCACTTCCGAGATCTGCACGCGTTGGGATACTTGCCGCTGCAGGTGCGGGCTGTGCGTGAGGGATCGTTGATCCCGCTGCGGGTTCCGTACCTGACGGTAGAGAACACCGACCCACGGTTCTTCTGGCTGACCAACTACTTCGAGACGCAACTCTCCGCTGAGCTGTGGCAGCCGATCACCAGCGCCACCATCGCCTGGAACAACCGCAAGCTACTCGACGAACGCGCCGCCGAGTCCGGTGACGAAGCCGCGGTGCAGTTCCAGGGCCACGACTTCTCCTACCGCGGCATGGCCGGCGACGCGGCAGCAGCCGCGTCAGGTGCCGGCCACCTGATCAGCTTCGCAGGGACCGACGGACTGCCCGCGATCCGGTTCATCGAACGGTTCTATCCCGGCAACGGCGACGCCTTGATCGGCGCATCGGTTCCGGCCACCGAACACTCCGTGATGTGTGCCGGCGGACAAGACGGAGAGCTGGCGACCTTCGATCGGCTGCTGAGCCTGTATCCCGAAGGAATTCTGTCAGTCGTCTCCGACACCTGGGATCTGTGGCGGGTGCTCACCGAGTACCTGCCCGCACGCAAGGAACAGATCATGGCCCGCAACGGAAAGCTCGTGATCCGCCCCGACAGCGGCGACCCCGAACTGATCCTGTGCGGGGATCCGAATGCGCCCGAAGACAGCCCGGCTCGCAAGGGCGTGGTCAATCTGCTAGCCGAGACATTCGGGACCATCACCAACACCAAGGGGTACCGCGAGCTAGATACGCATGTCGGAGCGATCTATGGCGACTCCATCACCCATGAGCGCGCCGACGCCACCACACGGAACCTCATGGCGCAGGGATATGCCTCCACCGCTGTCGTTTTCGGATTCGGTTCCTACACCTACCAGTACCAAACACGGGACACCTTCAAGATGGCTGTCAAGGCGACATGGGTTCAGGTCGACGGCGTAGGCCGCGACATCCTCAAGGACCCGGTCACCGATGACGGCTCCAAGAAGTCGGCTACGGGGCGGTTGGCGGTGCGGCGGTGGATGAGTGGTGAGCCATTCTTGATCGAGCACGCCGATGCCGACCAGGAAGCCGACAATGAACTGAAACTGATGTTCGAGAACGGAAAGCTGTTGCGGCAGTATAGTTTCGTTGAGGTGCGTGAAACGTTGACGCGCGAAACCGGAATCTACAAGCGCTACAGCGGCACCGCGAGGCAGCAGTCATGAGATCGATGACCGAATCGAACCTGGCCGTGAGCCCCGGTGATCATCCGGTGCACGGTACTTGGCTCAGCGTGGATGTCGTTGCACTCACCGATGACCCCGAACCGAAGATCGTGCTGATCAAGCGTGCTGGGCCCTTGCACAAGGGAGAAACCACCCTGCCCGGTGGGCTGTTGGCCGCCTGGGAGGGTGAAACCGTCGAGCAATGCGCCAAGCGGATCATCCGCGACAAAGCCAGCACCGAGCTGACCGGCGGTGTCGCGGTCGTCGACGTCGTCAGCGACCCGGACCGCGACGAACGCGGACACACCGTATCTATCGTCGTAGTGGCCCGCGTCCCCGCCGAGGCCACAGGCGCTGTGCCCGTGACCCAGATACCGGAGGCAATGCCATTCGGCCACACCACGATCGCGAGGTCAGCGATCCGGCGACTAGAGGAGCGCCTGCTGGTCGACCGGGATATCACACACGCCATGCTCGGCGATGAGACCACACTCGCGCAGGTTCGCGCACTGCTCAGTGTCTGCGGCCCCACGACCGCGGGCGCGGCCCGCAAGCGCCTGGACCGCTCACCGCTATACCGTCGAACCGACGAGCTACGCAAACCAGCACCAACCGGCCGGCCCGGACACGTCTACCAATTCACTTCCGGTTCCGGAACCAGTTCCCTTCCAAGCACTGGCACCTCAAATCATGCCGACGATCCCCGTATCAACCAGTCGGACGTTGACCCGCCGAGGCACCACACCTAGACCGCCGCGATTAGCCGTATGTGGTGATGAGCCACAGTCCGAAGCCTGCCGATAGCAGTGCTACGACCAGCCCTCCTGCGCCGTGTAATCGCAGCGCGGCGGGGCTGGGGCGGTTGGCTTCCGGGTCTTGCCATTTCCACGACTCGTAGATATCCCATGTCTCGTCGGGTCGCCGTATGAACGCGATCGAGAAGATGACTGCGATCACCGCCAAAGCGATCAAGGCGTATCCCATCGCAACCATCAGTCATCTCCTCCACTGGTGGCGGGGCTCGCGATATCGATTACGGCCAGCAGCGCCGACCGGTCGGAATCCGTGCCATCGTCGTGGAACCGCACGACATCACTGTCAGGGTCAGCTATCTGCGTGCGGAGAACTGTCGCGAGGTACTGGCCTGCCTGGTCGTGTTCGTTTGGGCAATCCGGGCTGATAGCGGCCAGATTGACAGTGAACACGCCGGCGAAGTCGGTGAATCCGGCAAGGACACCGCGCCATTGCATCCACTCGATGTAGTCGCCGCACACTTCGCCGGCCAGCGACTGCCAGTGAGCGGGCCAGGGCCCCGCCCACGCCGGCCGCGGAATGTCCGGCGCGATCACCACCGTTTCTCGTGGCTCGGTGAGGTAGCCGGCCAGCAGCTCGGCGGCGGCTTCAACGCAAGGATCGGTCAATGCGGCAGCATCGGCTATCAACGTCTGCTGTGCGAGCACCGCGGTCTTGCCTTGCCCGGAGACGATCACCAACGGATTGACCGTCCGGGCCTGGATAGCTCCGGGCGGCAGGCGAAGTGCTAGCTCAACGGCGATCGCGTGCTCGGCGGGCAGCGCGTTGCCCAACCAGGTCGATACCTCTAATCCGTGGATCCTGACCCGGTACGCGGCGGTGTCGTCGCGCTCAATGCGGCGAATAACCAGGTACGTGAGGGCGACGGCGATCGGCAGGATGATCGCCGTCGACACCAAGGCAACGGGACCAAGCAGAGAGACTGCCCACAGGGCCAGCGCGCACAAGCCCGCCAGCAAGATCCCGACGATGATCGAGGCGCCGAGGTCGGTGTGGCGTTGCGAGCGCCCAGCGAGCCTGCGGTGCTGATCGAGGTCGGCGAGCATCTGCTCGTGCCCAGGCCGCAAGCGATGCGAACTCAGCATTCCGACGATTGCGGCCAGCCGGGCTTCGGCGGCTGCCGCGACCTGTGTACCGGATCGTGTTTGCAGCAGCGGCACCAACATCCACCCCGCTTCCACCAACCCATCGGCGCCTGCAGGAAACGGCGCACTGACCAACTCCCGGATCAGCGCCTGATCGTCGCGATCGGCGAAACCCCGTGCAGTCACCGCGTTGAGAGCATGATCGTCAGATCGCTGCCTGTCATCCACGACATGATCAAATCAGCAATCGCAATCGCACCGCTACCAAGGCACCAATAGGATTGCTGTAAGCATGGAGCGCGTCTGAAATCCAAGGGGGAGATACCAATGAGGGCTTGGCTATCTGGGGTGCGGCCGGTGGTGTGGTTCTTGTTGTTTGTGGGGGTTCTGTGTGGGGTGGCGGCGGTGGTGTTGTTCGCGGTGTTGTGGTGGCCGCCGCCGCGGGCTCAGTTGACGGTGACTGCGCCGATTTCGGAGCAACAGAAACAGGTGGAGCAGATCTACCGGCAATACATCGAGAGCCGCAATCGCGCCGATGTCGTGGGGATGCGGGCGTTGACCTGCTCGACCCCGAGCGGCAATGTCGCTAAGGGTTTGGAGATTTTGGAGTCTGGAGATTCGCTTCCGATACGTGTGGATCGTGTCGAGGGCTTCGTGAACTACAGCGAGATTGGTGTGGGCAAGGTGCGGATCGACGGGGTGCATCGGGTGAGCGCGTTGACCGATGAGGGCCGGGCGTTGCTCAAGTCGCAGGAAGACGGTGACGGTTTTCAAACCGGTGAAGCGACGCTGGTTAATGAAGGGGGCTGGAAGATGTGCGGGGGCGCTGTATGACAACGATCGATCCAGACCCTGCGACAGGACCGATAAACAAGCTGGAGGCTGTCGAGGTGCCACGCAGAATGTGGCTTACCGTGTGCGCGGCGGTGGTGGCGTTCGTTGGTGTGGCGGCTTTGATCGTGTGTGTGGTTGCGGCCTTCACTGTGCCGCGCCCGACGCTGCGCCCGATCGCCGCATCCGAATCGCTCTCCGATGGTCAAGCACGCGCTGTCGCTGAGGCAACGGTGCGCTTGTGGATGAGCGAGCGCAACGAACGTCATCAGGGGAACATGGCTGAGCTGACATGTCACTCTGATGCAGGAACAACGGCGTTGTATCAGCTAAGGCATCTGACGGACAACAACGCGATCGGAATGCTGGAGGCGCTGGGATTCGGTGATTTCACCCGTAAGCCTGGTGAGTGGCGACTGTATGTGTTCATTAACAAGAGCACTACAGGGGATTCGACACGGATCTTCCGGTTCCAAATCCAAGACGGTGGGCTGAGGATATGCGACGTGATGAACTTGAAGGTGGCAGAACTATGACACGCATACGAACAGGAATCGGCCGCTGGGGCTGGATTCTGGCCGCCGTGCTGACAGTAGTGGTGGTGGCCGGCGGAGTCACGGCCACAATTCTTTTGGTGCGCCGCAGCGACACCCCGAGCGTAGGCGGACCCGATGTGGTGGGAGTGGACCCGCAGTATCTGCTGGCACCCATCAAATCGACACAACCCACCACCGGATGGACCTTCCGCCTGCAAGACGCCATACCGGGAGCCACCGGCAGCTTGGCATATTTCGGGCCGGTAATCGCTAATCGCGCCTACTACATCGCCACCGACACCCCCCGAGGGCCGGGAGCTTACGCGGCGACACGGCAATGGGTTTTCGGGTTGGACTTGGCGACAGGCAAATTCGCACTCGCTCCCGTCGAATTACCAGGTGATTCACAATGTTTCGTCAACGGACCGACCACGATTTTATGTCTGGCTGACAGTTCGTCGCCGGTTGGTAGGCACGCGTGGGTGATCGACAGCACCTCGGGAGCCATAATCCATTCCGGCCCAACCAATCTCAGCCCGTACAACACTAAGCACGGCCCCGTCGTTCAGCAATACGGCGCCTATGCGCTGGTGACCGTGGACAAACCCGAATTCGGTGAAACCGGCTGGTATGGGGTCGATTCAAATGCGGAATTGACCTGGCATGTTCCCAGTGCCGGAAACCCTATCTATGGCGGTGAGGTGTTCTCTCCCGACTGGCCCACACCAACAATGGCGGACACGGACCGCGAGGTACAGGTCGACGGGAAGACACAGACCGAATACATCGTGTTCTCCCTCGCCGACGGGGCGGTGTTCCACGACAAGGAATATCCCGCGTCCGGCCCAGCCTGGGTCACCGCTGATGGCTTCGTGACATACGTTCGCGTCGATAGCAAGTCAGCGATCGCGTTCTACGACAACACCGGAAAACGCATCAACCTGATCAAACAAGACGGTAAGAACAGGCTGTCCCTGTTCAGCCCCAGCCACTACGGGTTACCGATCGTGCTCGACGAAACCCCCAGCGGCGAAGAAACATGGAACGTGTACGACACACGCGGACAAAAACTTGTTGCCCTACACGGAATCGAAGGCTATGCGAGGGCCTCCGCGGCAACCGAAGGCCGGATCGTGGGCTCGCATGTGTTTTTCGCGCCAGGAGAACACGAAACCGGCGAAGCCCCTACGTGGACGCAGGTCGACCTCAAGACCGGGAAGCCCGGAACAAGCTGCAACAAAATGGATCTGGGAGTTCCAGGATATCTGGCCTCAGACGGAAAAGTCGTGATCACACGGCCCTGGAACACCGTCGGGGCCAAAGAAGACCACGTCAACGCCGTCGATACCAGCACCTGCGCCGTGCTGTGGGACATCCCGATACCCATGGGCGACGACCGGATATACCGGCGAGGAAACACCATCGTCCAAAACTCCGATACCGAACTCAAGCAAATAGTGGTCTCCTGACCATCCACCCCCCTCGAGAAGGCAACCCCAATAGCACTGCTACCCAAGCCGTTCTCGGGCTTTCTGCCACCGCAGAGGAAGACAGACGATGAGCACCAAATCGCCGGTCCACCACGAGTGGATTCCACAACCAGCAGACCCTCCGCGACTGGCCCGCGCGGCGACACTCAGCATGCTGGGGCGCCCGTTCTGGATCGTGCTCACCGTCTTCTGCATCGGATACGTTGGATCATCGGCAGCGATGGGACTACTCGACTTCCCGCACCTAGCAATCCTATTGGTACCGATTGCCGCAGCACTCTTGGTCTACCTGTTGACCCTGTTCAACCTTCGCCGCAGTCTGCAATCCGGAACCCGCTGGACATCTACCTTCGGGCCGCAGTCCCTGACCGTGTCCTCGTCCGCCGGACAATCGACGTTGAACTACAACCAGATCACCGGTATCCGCCGCCGCGGACCCTACGTATCAATCTCCACACGCAGCGCTGGCCGTATCACATACATCGGAGAACTGTTTCCCCCGGCAGCGATTGAATTCGTCCGCAGTCGAGTGACCCCCAGTAGGTAACACCCCTACAGATAACACTGTCACCTACAGTGAAAACAGATCCCCCAACACACGTGGGGAACAGTCCTACACACCGCCAATGTCACTACAGATAAACAACCGCGGGCGCAGCCGCAAGCGCCTGGACCGCTCACCGCTATACCGCCGAACCGACAAACTCCGCAAGCCAGCACCAACCGGCCGACCCGGACACGTCTACCGATTCGCCATGTAGATCCTCGGCGCGCATCGACGCGGTGGTCGACGAATTGGGCACGGGAGCCCGATGACAATCATCCGGTGCCGTGGTTTCAACGTCTGTAGCGCGAGGCGCGGAAAACTCCCCGCCGGGGACCTCGGTTCACCCGGCATTCCCCGGGTCAGTCAAATGCACCGAATGTGGCTGCACCCCCAGTAACAATCATCGACCTCACAGGCCCTGGGACCCTGTTGCTCAAACCCACACGAACCTGTGGTCCCACTTGCGGCCCCGGCACACGAGTCGCACCGTCCGCGCTTCCACAGGCCGTAATCCAGGAACTAGAAGCAGAAGTCACGCGGCTCAAGGCCGCTCAGAACTCGAACCCTTGAGCCGTCTGCAACCCGGGACGTAAGCCTCAAAGGGTCAGAACAGGACGCTATTGCCGTCCTGGCGCAACACGAAACCGCGAGGTTCAGGCTGACTGCTATCCGTACACGCGGTGAAATCGGGTCCGACCGCACACAGCTCTCCACGAAATTCGATCTTGTGTCCTTGCGGCAAGACAGGGCTATGGGGGTCACTACAGAAAATCTGGGCTGGCTGAAAGAATGCAGGACCACCCGGCGCGTCGCCAGTACCAACTCGCTGTCCGCATGGTTTGGATTGTGGGTTTTCGGTGTCCACATACCCCGGCAACTCCTTGCCGTAGCAATAGATAAAGCGGCCCTGCCCCATGTCACACGTGTATCCGAATGGGGTTGAGAATCGCACCGCCTTGTCAGTCGAACGCGAAAGCGGCAGCGGATATTCAGCCGGATTGACCGAAACGAAACCCGATACGTCCGGGAAACCGGCCGGTTCGGCGTGGGCCACATTGACTGGCGCCAGAACAAGACCAGCGGCTGCGGCAGTGACCATGGCGAGGTGTCTGATTCGCTTCACGACTGTCATATCGGTGTGCTCCTGCGTTTTGTTAGGACGGGCCGATGTTCACGGTGTACAGGATGGTGCGGTACGCACGGGTTGGGTCAGTCACCCATTGACTGGCCAGGAATGTCAGCGTCGAACCGTTCCCATTGGGGACCACCGAGATGACTTCGGGACCATATGGCTGCAAGAGCTGGTTAGCGGCACTGGACAAGAACGGATCGTTCGGCAGAGGGTTATCGTTGCTGTTGCTGATCAGGGGCGTCATATGTCCTGATGCGAGCTGCTGCGGCGTCTGAACAACTTTGATGCCAATCGGACCATCACTGTCGAGCAACCCGTATCCGCCCCCAGGGAGTGCGAAGACTTGGTTCTCTCGCATCCCACCACCGGATACCGACCCAAAGTCGGTCCACTTCGCCGGATCCAGCCATCCCTCGCTGCCAACTTGTGGAGTCAACCAGGCATGCCGGGGGCCGTTAGCTCCCATGTTGCCGACCGCCACCATTCGCCCGTCAGGGGTGGCTGCACCCGACAGTTGGGAAATCCCGTTAATAGCCGTTGGTGCGGCGTCCGGGTTAGCCGCGTTGTATGCCCAGGTGAAGTTCGAGACGAATTCGGTCGCACCTGGCGAGGGCGTCTGCGAGGCGAACACGAGGTCATTACCGCCGCCCAAATCAGCCTTCCCGGTTGGAAGCAATCGCGACGACGGGTCGCGAGGAGAACCATCAGGGTTGTTGGCGGGGGGCGCCACCCGCACAGGGTTCCCCGTGGCAGTCTTTCCATCCGAGCTCGCCGGAATCCGGTACATACCGCCCTTGCCACCGCGATCGGCACCAGCAGTCTCGTAATAGTCACCGGTCCACATCTGCCCATTCGAATACACACCCAGATCAAATGAATCGCCCTTGGTCGGAGCGACCTTCTCAAAACTGTCGTTGATCGACGGCACATGCGGGTCGGCGAACGTCTTCTGCTGAGTAACCCCAACCCGGTTCAATGAGGAAACATCCACGCTCTGACGAGGAGGCGTGTCCTGAACACCTTTCACGATGCTCGGCGCATCAACTCGCCCCTGGCCCCCCGGATCATTGACCAGTGATGGCATCCCCTGAGGCCGTGCAGCAGGTGCTTGAGGAGCTGGATTCATCTGCGCGATACCGCCAGAAGTTCCCGGGGTCGGTGTGGGCGGCGAAGGAACAACACCTTGTGGTGCGGACACCGATGTCGCGGAGCCTTCCGGTAGTCCACCTGAACCCATGCTCGAGACGGAGTTGACGGCACCTGCGCCTTGAGAGGTGAGCTGGGCGCCCTGCCCCACCAGATCAGTTATCTGCCCAGCTTGTTGGTTGAGCTGGCGAGCCTGATCCATCTGCGGTTTCAGTTGCGGGTTGGCGTCCCCGACCGCTTGAGTGACCTGATCGGTTTCCTTCTGGGCTGTTTTCACGATCTGGCTGCCCGCGTTGACCGCATCGGCCGTGCCCTGCACGCCTTGCGAGATGCCCTGCACCAAAGTAATCGCATCTTGCGGGTTCACCGCACCGGACTGCGCAGATGACGCCAGCGAGGCACCCGCCTGGGCAGCTGACCCGAAGCCTTGCGCCGCTTGGCCGGACGATTGGGCAATCTGCTGCCCCGACTGCACATAGGTTTGGATATCACCCGGAAGGCCTTGTACCGCTTGTGATGCATCCTGCCCGAGCGCCTGAGTGTCCGGGCCCTGTTGCTCGTCTTGCTTACGCCGCCTCGTGGAGGCTGCACCCATCAGCAGCGCCGCAAGATCGTTGTTTCCGGACTGCTTATCGCGGTCCTGCTGCTGGTCGCGGTCCTTCTTATCGTCCCTGGAGGGGAACCTCGGCAAGTCCTGCTTCTGGTTCTGTTTGTTCTGTTGTTGGAGTTGTTTGGTCAGATCGTCGATACGTTGACGGTCTTGGCCGCTCTGCTGCTGTTGCTGCTGCAGCTGGTGCGTCAGATCATCGATACGTTGCGGATCCGATTGTTGTGGTTGTTGATTGGGCTGCTGCCCGGGTGCCTGCTGTGCTTGTTGGGCGGGCTGCTGGATACCCTGGTTGGGCTGTCCGCCTTGCGTTCCCGGGTTGGTGCCGCTGTTGGCTTGTCCACCGTTGTACTCCGGGTTAGGGGCGCCGGGCCCCTGGGTGTAGGGGGTCGCGGTTTGGTAATCGGGAATCTGCTCGCCATGAGCCGCGCGCTGCCAGGACCCGTCCGGGTTCGGGCCCGGCTGCAATCCCTGCTGCGCGGAGCCGGTGTTGTTTGGGGTCGACGCATTCGAGCCCTGGCTGGGCTGCGGGTTGTAGATGCTGATGCCGTTGTTTTGATCCAGCGCTGCCCGGCCGTAGTTACCGCTGCTGTAATCGGGCATCTGGCTTGGCATTTGCGGAGGCTGGAACATTTGCCCGCCCCCCGGAGGGCCATCCAAGCCGCCACCACCGCCGCAGTCTGGTGGGCATGCCGCCCGTGCGACCGGAACCGTCGCCGGAGTGAACCACCCCAACCCCAAACCGCCCGCCGAGAACATCAGCACCGCGATGACACCGGCTGTGGCGGCAGCTTTCTGGGAGGCATCGGTGGCCCACGTGTACAGCCCGGCCAGTCCTTTCCACCAGCCCAGGTTCGCCGCGACCGCCCACGCCAGCACCACCGCGATCGCCGCGACAGCCGCCAGTGTGTTTGCGCCAACGATTGTGGGAGCCAGTTTCGGGGTGAGCCACGCCGCCATGATTACCAGCCCGACACCGCCCGCGACCAGCGCAGCAACCAACATCGGATGCGACTGCGCATTGTCGCTGCCGGCGGTCCGGTTACGGTGCGCGGCAGCGCTTTGCGTTCTGATGAGCCCGGCATCGGCCAAGACCTGCCCCACCAAGCCGGTCAAGTATTTGCCGCCGGTGAACAGTGCAGCACCGGCGGCGACCGCGGTGAGCATTTGGCCTGCCCCGAGCGTCAGCGACCAACCACGCTCACCGGTGATCGACTGCCACCAAGCCGAATACCCTCCCTGGAACGTCCACCACATACCGAACCCGCCGATGACGATCGCGGCAGCCGCTGTCACCGCCCGAGCGGATTCCGAAATACGCGCCTTGCCAGTCTCAAATGCGACATCGAGGATGGGCTTGGCCGCCCAGGTGGCGAGCTTGATCCCACCGCCTAGCGCCGAGAGCCACAGCAGCAACACCGCCACCCAGACCAGCAGATCTCCAACCTCGTCGCCCGCACGGAACAGATAATGCAAACCGGCTACACCCGCGAGCACCACAGTGGCCCCGGCAGCGAAAGCCGCCACACGCCGTACAGCATCCCCGCCAAAACTCGGAGCCACTTCAAGATCACGGACAGGAAACTCATCGACATCCGGCCCCGCTGCCGCCAGCTTTCGGCAATCAGTCACTGCTGTCAGCCGTTCTACAGATGCGTCGTACCCCGCCACAATCATCCCCATCAAATCTAGGCAAACAATCTAGAAACAACAGTACAGGCGTGAACCGAAAATCGTCCACCGCAAGAGCAAACTTTGAGTTTTTCTGTGACCGGCGGTCCGCCTGACACGCCATCCTCGCTCACACCGACGACTAAGCGAACTTCCCGGACCGCTTTCTATCAGCCTTGGCTACGACATTGCACTGTGCGACTCCACTCGGGCGGGCCTACAATAACCATGGCTTCGGCCTCCCCCTCTTAAGGTCAGTCCATGTAATCTGCGGCTATTCACGTTCGAGGAGGAGCGCTGTGGGTGGTGAGCAAGTGAAGGTGAATCTGGCCCGTTTGGATCAGGTGATCGGCGAGTTGGCGGGCTTCGATAACGAGATCGAGCAGCAGATTGCGACGCTGGAGGGTCGGGTCGCCGCACTGCACACTCGATGGGAGGGCGAGGCTGCCGCGAAACATGGTGAAGCAGCATCGGGCGCAGCCTGCGTACCGGTGGTACAAGCGAAGCCGACAGCAAGATGATCAGCGCAGATGCGCGCTTCAGCGACGTCACCGGCACCCCAGAACCGTTGTCATTTGACAATCACGGAGTGCCCGCGGAACTCGGCAAGGACCGTTCGTCCGTGTTGACCAACTGGCAGATTGGTGGGCACGTGTCGTTAGAAGGCTCGCCACCCTTCGTCAGTGGGCTAGGTTCGGACAACAGATTCGGATGTTCGGTAATCGTGTTCGACGACAACACTATTCACGTCGCAGGCAGACAAGTGGACCGAGCATAGAGGCGCTGACTGTCGCCCGCGCCGCGTTCATCCACCTTGTTGAACTGCTCAGAGCCTTCGAAGCGAACGAAGCGAGCTCCACTCATGCATCGATTCCTCGATCCTTGCCGGAGATGCACTAACCACACTGCACCGCAATGTGTTTACGAAATATGACGGAAGGCAGACGCTGGAGTGGGCAGTACGGCCACGACTCTGGATACCTTGCAGTTCGTCAAGATGTGCAGGAAGCCAGAGCAGCTGGCCGTTCTCGGAGTGGATTAGCAGCTGATCAACTACCGTTCGTCGGTCTCGCGGCTTCTGGGTTCGGGTCCGCTCGCAGGAGAGCTGAAACTAGATGGGCCACGCGTTGCTGATCTGGCATCGGCCAGTAGAGGTGTTCCGGTTGCAGCAAGCAGCTCAGGGCGCCGCAGCACGCGAGATCCTCGAGTAGATCCTGCGGACTCGTGATATAAAGCCCGAAGGGACGCAAAGCTTTTCCAGCCCTCAGGACGCCTCGATCGCGGGTTAGGAACACGTGAACCTTGTTTCTCACCGCGGCCGCGACGAGTTCGCGATCATTACCAGCCGGGACTTCAGCGAGCGCGCGGTCGAGCTCTGAGCGCGGGAGGATCAGTGTCTCACCTCGGTACTCGTCTTCGTCGGCGACAATCCTGACGGCAGCGCAGAACTCGCGCCACGCTGTCAGCCTCTGCTCGCGGCGTTCCGGACTCAGTTCCTTTCTCTTGGAATCAGTGATGGTGCGCGGAAGTATATGGAATCGGATGTCGCGTAACACCCACAGAGTGACGATAATCTGAAGCGCCTCAAGCTGTTCACCATGCTCGCCAGGCAGCAGTTCCGACAGGGACTCTCCCTCCCACAGCGCTCGGCCGTGCTCGAAGTAATCGATGAGGAGGTTGGTGTCCCAGGCGATGTGCAATGCACCTCGGCCTCTTCGTCCGAGGAACAACTGTGGACCCTGCTCGTACACGAAATGCGGGCCCTCGACCGGCGGAAGGTCACCAGACGGCCTAGCGACCTGAGCGCGGAGGCGACGGATGGTGGCGTTAGCCAACGCAATTCCGTAACGCTCTAGGCGTGAGAACTCGTAGTCGCCAAAAAGCACTACTACGTCCTCGTTCTCGCCAAAGAACATTGCGTCCACGGGCCAATCCTCGCACGAAGAATACTCCGGCTGCCCGGTTCGAGGTGATCAAGCAATCGAACTGCGACGGCAGGTCAAGCTCCCGAGATTCTATTTCCGGGCAGACGGGTACGGGTCCAGCCCTGTCCGATCACTGAAAGACCACCGCGCCCACGTCACCGAAGGTGGCCGGGTGCCTGTCAAACAGGCGCTTGGGCCGAAGATGCCTCCGCACAAGGCGGTGCAGTCCCCTTCGTTTCTTGTGTAGCCCGCGCCTGTCAGTCGGTGCGGCCATCGTTTGGCCACGTGACCTCGGCCGCTAGATATTCGGCGAGAACAATGCGCACTCGTACTGCCTCTCCCCGCCACAGGTCCACAGCGAAGCGATACACGCCGTCCTGCACGACGGTCCAGCCATCGGCTTCATCTTGAGATGCCAGAGCACGCACAAATCCTCGGTTACCCACCTCAGGCAGTAAGAGATCGCCTTGTGGCGCTTCGAACGTACGGCGGCGTTCAGGCGCCAGCGCCTCCAACGCTGTGAACCAAATCTCTGGACGAGAGAATCGCACCTCAGCGCACTCGAACCAAAGGTGGCCACGCGCGTTCTTGATCAATACGTGGTTGAACCTGTCTGAGTCCGGTTTCCAAAGCGGGGGCGCGCCGGACAACATCGATTCGTGTCGCGCCCGCTCAATCTGCAAGCGTAGCCGCGGATTTCGTGCCAACACCTTTCCAGCTTTGGGATTAGATTGATCGTCTGGTTCGGTCGAACCCGCCAAAACACAGCTAAGAAACGTGCGGACATACTGTTCGTCAGCGGAGAACCCGTTGTTGCACTCCCGGCAGGCATCCACCGTAGATAGGTTTGGTGGATATGGCTTGCGGAGCAGAGCCTTAGAAGGCACGTGATCGTCCGTACGGCCTCCGCGATCCGTGAACTTACACCCGCAGAAGAGGCAAATCCCCGACATTCGTGGCCTGGCACGCCCATCCAAGAACTCACGAATCTGATCCATCACTGGATACTATGGCGCCATCACTACCAATTTCGGCGTCTGAGGAAATATCCGTGGTTTTGATCTCTGCTGGGGTAATGCACCCGAATCGCCGGTTTATTGCGCGACCACACTGGGCAAACCTGGCCGCTTACCACTGACACGAGACGCCAAACATGATCGCTGAGAACGCAGCTTCTCCATCCGACCGCACTCGTGCGGTGATGCGCGGCAACCGATCTCGTGACACAAAGCCTGAGCTGGCTGTGCGCCGTCTACTTCATGCCAGCGGGCTTCGGTTCCGTGTCGACTTACGTCCAGTACGCGAAGTTCCGAGGCGCGCAGACATTGTGTTCACGCGTGCGCGTATCGCCGTCTTCATCGACGGATGCTTCTGGCACGGATGCCCCGCCCACTACGTTCCGTCGAAGACCAACACCGAATACTGGATGCCGAAAATTGATCTGAACCGGACACGAGATCGTGAAACCGATTCGCTTCTAACGGCTTCTGGCTGGACGGTGCTTCGTTTCTGGAGTCATGAACCGGCCGAGAGTGTCGCGAGCGCTATCCGCGAGGCGTACCAGACGCGTCGGTAACCGGTCGGCTTCGTGTCGCTGGCATCTCGTCGGCGATAGCGCCTACGACCGGTTTCGCCTCCGTGCGGGACAGCCACAGCAGCGCTGGGTCGCCAAGAGATGCTGGTGCGCGAAGTGGCGCTGGGCGGTAGTTGGACAGAGACCGAAGGAGTGCCTGTGCGGCGGCGCGCGCGAGGGGAGGCGGGACGCTATTTCCGACCTGGCGATGGCCGTGCCAATTTGTGGTGTGGAAACGGAACCAGTCCGGGTAGCCATGGAGCCGGGCTGCCTCACGCACCGTGATGACACGGTGCTCTGTCGGGTGGATGGGCCGGGGCGAGGTATGAGCACCCCGCTCTGCACCTGTACCGGCACGCAGGGTGCGGGAGGGTCCCTTCACTGGAAGCCGGTATAGACGGCTCCGCGGCTCGACGGAGGCCGGTTCTGTCAACTTGAACCGGGCAACGGTGCCCGATTCATGGACCGTGCGCCGCGACCCCGTTAACAAGTCGCTTTCCCACTGGCGCGGACGCGATCGATCTCCCGGCAGCGGAGCCAGACCCGCGAGAGCTCTGGCGTACTCATTAGAGGTATTGCGCAGACGCTTGAGATCGTTGCCTTTCAAGCGGACTTCGTCCGATTCGAGTAGTGCCTGATATCGCACGGGCGATGGCAGGCCTGCAAGCGCCTCGGACACCGATATCTCCCCGACTCTCGTCTGCGGCCTCGGCGGGGCCTCTCCCTCGCGCGAACCCAGCATGATCACTCGTCGGCGAACTTGCGGCACACCGAAGTTCAGGCTGTTCACCACCGAGTCAGTGCCTGAAATCTCATACCCGGCACCGCGTAGGCGGCGAATCGCCGCCTCTCGGACGTCCGAGAATTTCGACTCCAGCAGCCCCGCCACATTTTCGAGACAGAACGTGCGGGGCCGCACCTCCTCGATTAGCCGAACGAACTCCAGGAGCAGCTCGTTACGCTCGTCGCCGTCTTCGCGCTTGCCTCCAGTCGAAAACCCTTGACACGGAGGTCCTCCCACGATCGCGTCAAGTTCGCCCGGCCATTCCTCCCCGGGATGCATACGCCGAAACCCCTTCTTGGCGGCATCCAACACCTGCGCACCAGACAGGTTGGCGATATTCCGACACAGCATCTCGCACTCAGGAAAATTGAACAGATGCGTGGCCGCATGCACCGGGTCATACTCGGCCGCAGCGACCACATCGAACCCCGCCTGCTCGAAACCAAGCGTCAATCCACCTGCACCAGCAAACAAATCAACTGCTATTGGCCGCGTCGGTAGCTTCCCCGCGCGGGAACGATCCTCTGTGCTCACCCTAGGACGATCGCACATCTATCGCAGACATGGAGGGAACTTTCCGACGATTCTTCCGGGTGTGTCGGGCATCATAGGCACATGGTCGCAGGAAGCACCGACATCGATGCCGATTCCAACTCAGTGCCCTCAGACCCCGGCTTGGCAGGATGACATCTGGTCCCCGCATCCGCAGCAAGCCCGTCCATACGCGCACACGGCCAGTTCACCGCCCAATTGCAAAGCATAGTCCGTTTGGCACCGCGGCTAATCCAAACCGGGGTTAGAATCAGCCTATCCGCGATGTATAGAGGGGGACCATGTCAACAGAAGTCATTCAGGCCGGGCCAACTAAGGCGTTCTTTATTTCTATGCTGGTGCGTGATATCGGCCTTATCCCGGCAATAATTGACCTCGTTGACAATTCGGTCGACGGTGCGCGCAGGTTGCGCCCGAAAGAGACTCCCCCAAGCCCTGATCACGATAGCACGCACGATGCCCCAGCCACGCCACGCTTCCATGGACTCTGGGTACGTATCCGATTAGACGAAAAGACGTTCGAAATTAGCGATAATTGCGGTGGGATACCTTGGATCGTGGCACGGGACTACGCATTCCGCTTCGGGCGACCTGACGAAGCTCCTGAAACCCCGAACTCAATTGGTCAGTTCGGAATCGGAATGAAACGATCACTATTCAAACTTGGCACAGAATTTACCGTAGATTCCAAGACTGTCACTGAAGCTTTTGTTTTGAATGTAGACGTCGACGACTGGAAGCTCGACCCCAGTTGGACTTTCCCTAATGTAGACCATGAACGCCGCGATACATCCCAAGACGCGGCTGGCACCTTAATCCGAGTTTTACAATTACATGAATCGGCGTCTGAAAATTTCGGACAATCGAAATTCAGAAACGAACTGGTTGAAAGACTCTCGCTTAAACATCAGGCGACGCTAAACGACGGCCTATCGATTACATTGAACACAATTCCTGTCGATGTGGATATTCAGACTCTGTTCTCAACTAACGAGTTGACTCCTGCCCGAATTATCGAAGAGGTTGACAGCGACTCGAAGCGACCGGTCAACGTAGAAATATTTGCGGGCATCGATCGGTCTTCACCGAGCGAAGCGGGTTGGTACATATATTGTAATGGACGACTCATTCTTGGCCCAGACCAAACTTCAATCACCGGCTGGGGCGAGGGCAGAGGTAAAACAATTCCAAAGTATCACAACCAATTTGCACGGTTCCGTGGGTACGCTTTCTTTGAAAGCGATGACGTAGAGAAACTTCCATGGACGACCACAAAAGAAGGGATCGATGCAGATCACCGAGTGTACAGAGCCATTCGACCAAAGTTGATCGAACTCACGCGTCCTGTTATCGATTTTTTGAATGCGCTAGACGGGGAAAAGGATCACCCGGATCGCGTCGACCTTGAGCGGATGGTTCTATCGGCGGAACGACAGAAGGGCGCGACACCACTCCACCAGATTCCGGCATCTCCACGCTTCACCTCGCCCGAACGTGCACCAGTGCCTAAGGCCGAGGTAACCAACGCAATACAGTACGCTAGGCCAGCTATACAGGTAGCCAAGGTCAAGAAGCGCCTGAAGGTTAAGTCCAACCGAGAAGTAGGAGAGGGAACTTTCGACTATTTCTATCGAGCCGAGTTTGGCAATGACGATGAGTAAGCCAAGTTATCAGGCCATTGACTACCGCCTTAGACCTGCCAAGGCTGTAGAGCGAAAAATGCTCGCGGACCTCTTCCGAGCTTTAGATCGTGCAAGTTCGCTCAAGCACTACCAGTACATAGGCTTCGGCTCACCGTATTTCTCCGATTTCAATCTGTTCCATCGAGCACTGGATATTCAATCGATGATTTCCATCGAGCGTGAACTAGGAGATCAAGAACGGTTCGAATTCAATCGGCCATTTGCGGCCGTCGATCTACGGTTCGGAGAGTCTTCAGAGATATTGCCTGAGATTGAATGGCATCAAAAGGCAATTGTATGGCTTGATTACGATGACCCGCTAGAACTCTCAATGCTCGATGACATCGCCTTATGCGTGCGCAACGTGCCGTCTGGAAGCATCGTATTGGCAACCGCTTCAGCCCAACCAAACCCAGAAATTGGCGAACGTGTCGACGAATTACGGGACCGGCTAGATACATATATCCATCCGGGTACCGATGCGAGTCAACTTGGTGGTTGGAATCTGGCCGATCTCTATAGGCGAATCATCGACGAGAAGATCAGCGAGGCCATTCGGGACAGAAACACCTTGCGCGGAAGCAAATTACCAGTTCGGTACGAGCAACTTATCAATTTTCAGTACGCCGACGGCGCGAAGATGACGACAGTCGGAGGAATAGTCCTCGACGAGGCGGACCAGATTAGTTACCGGGTGTGTGCATTCGATAAGTACGAATTCTATAGGTCTGAATCAAATTCGTATCGAATCAATATCCCCAAATTAACACCGAAAGAGATTCGCCATCTTGATTCTTTCCTTCCGTGCGACGACACACTCGACGCGACCTCCATAGGAATCCCGCTGAATCAGTCTGCAAAGTATCGCGCTCTCTATAGGTACTTTCCCAGGTATGTTGACGCCGATTTATAGCCTAGTAAGAGTTTCGAATAAGTCCAGCCTTCGGCGGTTATCGGAAATCATCCAAACCTGTCGCAGAATGCCGTGAGGAGAAGATTGACAAATCCTGTGGGTCAGGCGATTGGCGGGCCAAGCTTCTCGAATGATTCGGCGGTATAAGTGGTTTTAGTGTTGCCGCCTGGGGTGGTTTCGATCTTCATGGTTGCGTTGATACTGACTCGATCACCGACGGCCAGACCACGGGTTTGACTGGGGTCGATGCGGCCGAGTTTGACTGTGAGGGTGTCGTTTTCGCCGCCTTCGCGTGCGATCAGCCAAGAGCTGACGGCGCTGACGGTGAGGTATTCGCCGATGATTTCGACGGGTTGTTCATCGAGGTTGGCGTGCTCGACGGTGGCGGCCATGTACGCGGCGGCCGCCGCTGTCACAGTGACACGACGGGTGGCGCGGGCGGGTTGGCGCCAAGCGATTTCGACGTCGAACTGGGCACGATCAAGGGTTTTGGCGAGGTCACGAACAGCCGAGGCGGTGCGCGGCCCCATATCACCGAGTTGGCGCACGAACGCCGAATCCTGGGGCGCGGCACCGATGTCGTTGCCTGCGGCGAAGACCTCTATCGCGGCAGAGACGGCGGTGTCGAGCATCTGGTCGTCGGTTTCCAGCTCGGCGAACATGCCCACCCTGCCACCGCCATGCCCTATCTCACTGACGGGGGAGGTGCGAGGCGTGACGGTCAAGACGATAGAACCCGGACCCGGTGCAGCTGTCAAGAGCAGGTCGGTGCGGCGTTTAACATCCGCATTGGGTTGACGCCCAAGGATTTTGTCGCCCTGTTGGGCGGCGCCGACGGCAGTGGCCAGGCGTTGAAATCCGGTCATCACTCGGGCCACGTCGTTGACACGGGCCGACGAACCCGTCACGCCATCGCCGGTGATTCGGATGTCACCGCGGGAGGTCAGGATACGGCCCAATTGATCGGCAGCGATCATCGCCTCGATGCCGATGCGAGCGAGGTCGTCGGGGGTGCTCCAGTCCGGTACCTGGGTGTCCGCATCCGGTCCAGTCATCGCGGCGACGATCGCGGCCTGCATGCGGTCGAGTTCCTCGCTAGGAGTAGCCATCGACGATCACCTCCAAATATCCGCGACGGGGCAGCGCGTCCATGCGGGTACGAGCGGCTCCTGCGGGCCCTGCTGCGACGCGCTGTAGCAGGTCGTCGACCATGCCGCGGCGCTGTAGATACGGGGCATAGTAGTCGTCGGGGTCTTGCGGGTCGGGCTGGCAGTGCCAGG
Source organism: Mycobacteroides sp. H001 (assembly GCF_001440005.1). NCBI lineage: Bacteria > Bacillati > Actinomycetota > Actinomycetes > Mycobacteriales > Mycobacteriaceae > Mycobacteroides > Mycobacteroides sp. H001. The sequence goes on along the minus strand of NZ_LJYH01000034.1, from coordinate 134,640 downwards.
GCACAAGTTGAGTGTCCACCTGGACACCGACAATCCTCCGCACTTCTCCTGGCATGGCGAATGCCCGCAGCAGCGGGCCGCTGACCGGATCGAGCCGCGCTTTGCCCAGTTCGAGGTCTTCGACCCAGTACAGGCATTGCATGGGCTGCGGCTGGTCCGCGTCCGACAGGAACGTGCCGTGCAGCCAGACGGCATTAATGGGCACATGGTGGCCCAGCAAGGTGGTGGCCGTTTCCCAGTCGCTCCATAATTTGGCGCGGCGCTCGCCGCGCCCGTTGACGAATCTGGTACGGACTTCCTCGCGGGTGGTCCGATATCGTCCGGCCGGTAGCAGACCGTGTTCGGGACTCAATTCGGGTATCACCGATCAGCCTCCCCCAGGTTGTTGTCGGTACCGCATGAACAACGCTACGGCGCGACGCCGATCAGGTTTGCCGAATCGATTGGCGGCCAAGGCTGTTGCGGCTCCGCATCGCTGCAGCTGTCGTCGTCGCCATCGTCGTTGGCTGCCGCTGCGAACAATGCCGCAGTCACCTCATCGATCACCCGGACCGCGCACTGGACTGCTTCGGTCAGCCTCGCCGAATCATCGGCCGCGGCAGCGGCATCTAGCTGTTCGCGTATTGCCAGCAACGGCGAGAAGTCCACGCCGTCAATACGATTCGCCGGCACCTGATCGCCGAGGAAGGCGCGCAGCAGTTGGTCGACCGCTTTGCGTTGCGGGGTGCTCATCCGCTGCGCTTCCGCAGGCGGTTCGTAGCGCTCAGCCATTGGCGCGCGTACCCCAGCGGCGGCGAAAGCCACCGTCTCGGGCACCTCAGCCAGGTAAGCGACGGCCCGGATCGAGGTGTCCGAGGGGCGGGAGGCGTAGGTGCCTTGCCGTAGCCGGTTCAAGGTTGCGTGCGAGACCTCGTGGCCGCCGCGTTGAGCGATTTCGGCCAGCCGCCGGCCGGAGGCCCCGTCGTGGCGTCGCGCCGCCGACTCGATCAGCTCGACCAACGATCTGCTGGTTGCACCCATGGTCCACCCGTTTTCCGTGTCAGTCCTTATTCGGTTCGTATCCGACGTCGATACCCATTGTTCTGACACTTGTAACGTGAGTCAAGCGCAACTCGCCGATGTAGATGCAGTGCATTGTCATCCACAATATGTAACGTGCCACACGTGTCACAAGTCAATGGGTTTTGTGGCGACAGCGCGTTCGACCTCCTTTGCGGTTCGGGGGCGCCGTCGAGACGACGTTCGCGGCCACAGCGGACGTCCGAGTGTGTATTCAAGGTGTGCCAGGGTTCCGATGTCGCAGAGCACCGTGCCGGCCAGGATGCGGCCGATCGTGGTGTGGGCCACGCCGCTGGCCAACGCCAGGGGTCGTTGACCGATTCCGGTTTCGGCCATCGCCGCGCGCAATGCTCGCGAGACGTGTTGCGCTACAGCAGCCGCTGGGGGTGCGTCGGCCGCCAACTGCCCGTCTGGCCAGGTGCCAGCGGACATGTACTCGGCGGGTGGTCGAACGCCATGGCTGCGCGACACCTCCCGACCATAGCGCCCGACACAGCACTCGACAGCCCATCGGTTGGCCACCCGTACCATGCTGGTGCATTTACGCACCAGCATGGCGGAAGGAACACCGATGTACCAGCACCCCACAAGGGATGTGTGCGATGAAAAGCGCGCAGCTAGAGCTGCCGCTGCCGTGGGGGCCGGCAATGGCTGAGAACAGTGTGGCCACGTCGGTCGACTTAGTCGTCTCGGATTGGGCGCTCGACGGTGCCATGTCGACACAGACACTCGACAAGTTCACACTGCTCGCACGCCGGTTCATCGGTTTCGCGGCAGCGCACGATGTCACCACACTCGACGCCGTCGATCACGGGTTGGTAGCGAAATTCGTTGCAGCCAAAGGCCGCTCCCGTCACGGCGAGGTGGCGCCCGCAGCCGTGGCCACCATGCACAACCGCCGAGCAGCACTGCGGGCATACTTTCGCACCGCACGCCGACTCGGGCTCGTACTGCACGATCCGACCACCGACATCGACGTGCCCGACCGCGAAGCCTCCGCGCTGCGGTCACTCACCGACGACGAAGCCGTCCTGGTGCGGCTGTTCTCCGAACACGCCACACCCACCCGTCACGCGGCCACGACTGCACTACTGCTGGCCGGTGCGCACACCAGCGAGCTCGGGCACATCCGCATCAGCGACATCGACACAGATGCGTCCACCGTGTGGGTGCACGGCTCGACCAAGCACCGCGCCCGCACTCTCGCGTTGGATACCTGGGCCCGCCGGGTCGTCGACCAACGCATCGCGTATCTGACTGCGCACGGCGCCGCCGGCGAGGCAATCTTGTGCACCGGCGCGGACGGCTCCGACGCGCAACGTCAGGCCAGGGTGTGTGTCACCGTCCGCGATGTCCTGACCCGCGCCGGCCTGACCGGAACCGCCGGGATCAAACCCTCCTCGCTGACCGCCTACGCCGCCCGGCGGGTCTTCGAGGACACCGGACGCATCGAGTCCGCCGCCAAACTAATCGGCTCGGGATCACTCGATAGCACTGCGGCCCTCATCGGCTACCAGTGGCACCAGGACGACTGACCGCACATGTCCCTGCCGCCACGCCGCCGACCGCGCACTACCTATGGTGCGGGCAGGATCGACCAATGGCGTCGCCAGCAGCTCCACACCCCGGGCGATCACACCCTGGTCGAAATCGAGAAAGTCCGCGCAATCGCCTCCGACCCAGCGCAATACACCATCGCCGACCGCATCCCCGACCGTGAACCCGGCACACCCGGACGCCCACCGATGTACCCTAGCTGGGTTCACATCCTGCACACGTCTCTGCACGGCGCATTCGGGTCGGCCAACGCGGCCAGCCGGATCATGAACACCCCCGACTACTGGGACATCATCTGCGAACACGCCGCCGACCACGGCAAGACCGCGCGGACCGAACCACCCAAACGCCACCATCACACCTACGCCCAACCCAAACTCGACCGCCATATCGAGCAGCTGCGAGACGGCCTGCGCCAGACCGGCGCACAGCTAGCCCGCCGCCTGGGCTGCCTGAACCCCGGCACGCGGGTATCGCGCACCGACCCGGCCCGCGGCCAGTTCGTCGTCGGGGACGGCACCGTCGTACCACCCCCATACCGCAAAAAGACCGTCGAGCGGCTCACCGCGGCCGGGCGCTGCCGCATCGTGGCTCACAACGAAGTCCAAAACGGTGACGGCGCACCCGAATTCCGCTACGGCGCCAAATTCGCCACCCTCTCGACACGGCCGGACAACACCAGAAACCTGCGCGCCATCCTCGACACCGCACCCGTCCCACACGGCAAGGGCTACAAAGGCGAAGCTGGCATCGCGATCCGGATGCTCGATGACGTCATCTCCCACCCCGACCTACGCGTCGACGGAATCTGCTACGACGGCGCCTTCCGCGGCACCCACATCGACCACGCCATGAAACAGGGTCTAACCGTCTTGGTCCCACCACACTCCGGCACCGCTAAACCCACCCCTTTCGCGCAGATCGAATGCACGTGCCGCGACACACACGACATCTGGACCCTCGACGGCCGCCTGCACGAACGTAGCATCATCGACACCGGCGAAACGGCCTACGAGCCACTGCCCGTGGCCAAAATCTACGCGCGCCGCAACCAAGGCAACATCCACCGCTGGTACATCGACTTCGCCACCACCTGCGGCACCGTGCAAGCCCACCGCATCGACAACACCGAAGACGACGACAAACGCGGCTACAACCGCGCCGAACACCTGCGCCAACACACCAAAACCGACGGCGGCGACAGCGTCTACGACCGCTGCTACGGCTGGCGCGAAGACGCCGAATCGCTCAACAACACCCTCGACCGCACCCTCTACGGCGGACGCATGACCGCGCATAGCCCCACCCGCCAACACGCCGTCATGATCGGATTCGCCCTGGGCCGCAACGCCATCGCCCATTATCTGCACCGGTGCAGCCAAAAAACCACCGAGGCATAACCGGGCACCGGTCTGCCCAACACCTAGTCACACAAGCCCCACCAATCCCTCTGGATCACGCGAGTACCAACAGCAACACCACCCGACTCGCCAACAGCCGACGTCCAGGGCACCCCCGCCCACCCGCTAGAGTTTTAGACACCTATTCACATAGGTCCCCCGCCCTCGTAGCTCAGGGGATAGAGCACGGCTCTCCTAAAGCCGGTGTCGCAGGTTCGAATCCTGCCGAGGGCACTTCTTCCACTACATCGCACCGTCACCCCGTGCGCCGAACCGCACGCGGCCGCGCAAGCGTTGACACAGGCCTACAGCCCACAAACTTTTGCTTATCCAAGCTGGCTATTGATAACTTCGCTCCAAAGACACGATCCCCACCAGGAACGTGCCCCTGTACATCCACCAGTCCGCATAGTCAGGCTCCTTCTTCCGCAATACCATCGAACAGCCGCGATCTGCCGCGGAAGCGGCGGCAAGACCTTGCCCTTCGTCCCAGTTGGTTACATACACGGAAACATCTCTATTCTCGTCGTAATCCGAGAGCTGCAGCCGATAATATGCTCTCAATTGTCGCCCCTATCCCATAAATGAGATGCATCGCGAAAAACAAACCGTGCACATCCAAGTGCGCGACCCACAGCCTCTAGTGACACACCCGGTTGCGGAGCTATATCACTGAGCGTGCCGATACTGATTTGCGTCCCATTTAGGTCAATTGGGTCCATTAAATTCTCCGATTGATCTGTGGAGCATGACAACGATGGGCTTACGTGTACAGGATCACTCTGCGCATCAGTATTCTTTGTCCGAAAAGTAGCCATAAGGAAGAACACGATCAGTGAAAGCCAGAAAAGTAGTTCCATTGCCTCAGACCAACAATACGCAGCGCTACCCCATCCCGGCACTGTGCCAATCATAGAAATCCACTCGATGTCAGGCCCCTGTCTGACGGTATTCTGCACTCGATCATGCAACCGATTATTATCGCGATCACGCACGTTCTACGTCCACATTTACAGATCAGTGCCATGACTATCCATGAATTTCCAATTGCATCCATTTAGTACATGCCTTATCTGCGGCATTGCCATTTTCGCGGGACTCAGAGAAACGCGAACTGCATACCGAACAGATCTCGTTACTTCACGATATAAGGAAACGCCCCGGCTGACCGTTTCTCATCGATGGCGCGTTGACGGGCGAGCGATCATCAACAGCATTCCTGCACACACGACGATGGCCGCGAATGCAAAAACGGTGACGATTCGCCATATTGGCACTGTGGCAATATTCTGAGTACCGCTGACTATGTTTTCCTGTTTACGTACGGCGTCACACCACAGCTTACGAAAAGTGTCGACGTCGCCGTCCAGCTGACGCACAACCAGATGGAGGATCTCCCATGACGGGATCGCCCCGGGCGCGAAGGCTTTGGCGACCGTCGTGTGACTGCACCCGATAGCCCGGCTGATACTGCGAAAACTGGGCCTACCGGCCATGAAACGCAACTCGGCTAGTTCAGCATTTAGCGGGTAGACATGGTTATCAGGCATTGTCTGAAGACTTCTCTATTGCCAATTTCGTGCTGCCAGGGGCGAATCAACCAGCACCGCATTTAGTCCAATCTTGCGGGCCAGGCGAAAATCATCCTCGGTTTTCACTGCAAACCCAATCGTCTTCATGCCAGCATGCTGAGAGTTGAAACACTCGATAGAGCTGGGGTCCCAGAGCTCAGCATCGACTTGGGACACCCCCGTACCCAACGTAAATTTTTCAGACACAACGACATCGCGATGGAGCTCAAAACCGGCCCATCTTCCGGCGCTTGGCGCTGGCTCACACCGATGGTTCAGTGCCATGTTCAAGAGACGCTGACGAGTCATATCGCGACTTTCGGCGACCTTTAGACCACTCTGAGCCGCTAATGCAGACACTTCGGCATCCGTCGAATAGATAACTGATCTCTCTACAGCGGCGGCCTTGACGAGAACCCGGGAGACCGCGTCCACCAGGGGCTGAGCCGGCGTCTGCTTCAGGTCGAGGAACAGCGGCATACTCGGCGGGATCGCACCGATCGCCTCCTCGAGGGTCGGTATCTGGACCGCCTTTTGACGATAGGGGTTGACGTCCTCTCTGGCGAAATTCCATCCCGCGTTCAGCTCCTTCAATTGCTTCACAGTCTGGGCGTTCACCCGCCCCTCCCCATTTGTCAACACTGACAGGTCAACCGGGCGATACAGCACCGGTATCCCGTCACCGCTGACCTGGACGGTTACCCACATCCCATCGACACCTGATTTTTGAGCATTAACAATTGCCAGAAGTGTGTTCTCCGGATAATCGGCCGTACCGCCGCGGTGCGCGATCAGCATTGGCCTGGCATCGACATCGACAGGGAGCCCGTCGTTACTTGGTGGAGCTATAGTCTCCGCAAATGTCGCCTGCCTATTTTCGTCGCCGGTGTAATCGCCGCATCCAGCCACTGCCAATGTCATAGCCATAAAACCGGAAGCCAAAAACCACGCACCGAGCATTTACAGATCACCTCAAATTGGAAAGCAGCGCGGTTCATTCAACACCGCATCGGGAGTATTTATACGAAGGGTAGGACACGAAGTGTCATGCTGTCAACGCAGTGTTTTGGCGTAAATTTCTTACGTCTACCAACATTTCAGCGCACTAACCTCACGCTAATGCGGATCCGTCGATTGAAAGCTGAAATCATTCGGTCCGCAAAGATGCACTGCTGATCGATTGTCGGGCAAACTGCTGAATTCCACGAAAGGTTCACCAGCGCCATTTGGCCGCAAGAGTGCCGAACCGTACGCCTCTAGTCGCTCGCCGAGTGCTTTCCTGCACTTGACGACGATCCGCCATGGGCACCCGAACCCTCCGAACCACCACCCGCGCCCGAACCACCACCAGATGACGCCTCAGGCGCGCGATGCTTTCCACCCGACTCACTGGGCGAAGCCACCTTGACCTTCACCTTGTTAGACGTACCCGAAGAATCCTCACGATGCTTGCCGCTATCGGAGTCGCCCTTGGTCTTAGTTCCCTTCGGCGAACTAGCCCCATCAGCAGGAGCCGGCTTCGCACCCTCAGTCTTCGTTGAAGCGGCGGATTCATCGGTGTTAGTCACCGTAGAGGTGATCGCACCCCTCGTCTGCTTGATCGACCCGCTAGCCGAATCCTTCAGCGCACTATTCGCCTTATCGACCTTGTCCTGCAGCTTCTCCTTCACGACCGGCTTCGCCGGCTTCCCCTTATCTTTCGAGACCTCCTGATGCTGACCAGAATCATTGTCCTGCTTGCTCTTAGAAGCCTTGGATGCAGCATCCACAATCGGCTTTGTGCCATCAGTCTTCGCCGCGGCAGATGCATCGGTGTTGGTTGTCGCCGAAGCTATGCCACTGGCGGCATCCTGGGTGTCAGTCACCGGCTTCTTCAGCGACTGGCCTGGCTTGTCCCGCGGCTCCTCGTGCATCACTGGCTTGAGAGGCCTGTCCCCTGTCTTCGCGTCATCCTTAGGCCCGGCCTTGAGATCTACCTTCGCGGTGTCCTTAACCGATTCGGCAGCGTGCGGCGCCGAGGACTCACTGTCCACAACCACACTCGGCTTCGATGCGGAAAGCGCTGCAGATGCGTCCTTCTCAAGAGTCGGCGCACTGCCGCCGTTGACGGCGGCCGCTTCCTTTTCCTTGCCTGAGCCGCTGGTGCCGAGCAGGTGCGACGCAAGGTCCGGTGTTCCGGCGGTGAGCTGCTGAGGCTTGGGGAGCGTTTCCGGCATCGCAATCAGAGCGGCGGTGGAGCGCGCGGCCACTGCATGAGCACCCGCGCTCTGCACTGCCCCGAGCAGCCCTTTGTCCAACGGCTTAGTTGATTCGTTGATCGCGCGATTGGCATCGAAGAGTGGCTTGCTCGCGTCGATATTCAGGCCCTTTATCGCGGCACGCCCCTGGTCGATCACCCTGTTCACCTGAACTGTGGCGGCGTCGAGTGCATCGGCCACCGGCTTGAGCATGTTCTGCGCCTGGTTGAACATGGGGTTGGCGATGCTCTTGAGCCGGGTCAGTCCGTCGCGCACCGCGTGAGCCACAGATATGACCAACGCGTTCTTATAGATGGCATCCCCAAGTGCGCTGTTACCGAACAACGTAAGTCTCTGCTTCTCCGGGCTCAGCAGGTTATTGCTGAAACCGTCGATCAGCGCGTTGAACACCGTCTGCGGGACTTCAAAACGCTGCGCCCAGTTGATGTTGGTCGGCGCCCTGAAGACATCCGTTTGCACAGCGGCCATATCCATACCGCGGGTAAAGGTCATCACGCCGTTGGCGTCGGTAGTGCTCTTGACATCTTGGTAACCAAGCGCAACCAGCTGGGTGAGCGCACTCTCAAACGAATCGGCAACGGGTGTGGTGATGTCCGCCAGGCCCGTGTATCCGAGTAGGCGAGGAAGCATGTGGAAGGGCTCGAGGAGCGGAAGGTTGCCCGAGTCATAGGTGACGTAGGTGGAGATGCCCTGTACCGGGAACTTGAAGTCAGTGCCAAGGATCGACCGGAAGACCGGCCCCAGAACCGCATTCAGCGCACTGTTCAGGGGGCCATTGACCACATCGAGGATCGTGCCCTGGGTAAGTAGGTGGAGCCCCTGTCCCCCCGTCGGGTCCGCGGTGACCAACCCTGCGTTGATGAGCCCGGGCAGCAACTGACCGACAAGGTTGGCGGCCACCGGGACTGCCTTGTCCTTATCGGGGATCAGGTAGGTAGGCATAACCACACCCGCGACAGAATTCGCCCAGGCGAGTGGGTCAAGCGTCGACGGAGCGTCCGAAAGTAGGTCGTACTTCCACCCGACATCGGTGACGGAGATATTGAGAACCTTGGTGGCAAGTCCAGCATTGGCCCCTGCATTCGTGTAACTGCCCGCGCCGGGATTACTGAGGTTCAGCCCAAACAACTCCGAGATGGGGGTGACCATCGCCATCAGGCCGCCGCCCGGGCGCGACGTGTTGCGAAACAGTACAGCGACAACGCCAGTCACACCGTGCTTATCGTCACCCCACAAGGCACTGTCGGACTCGACGTCTTTGATCATCTGACGTAGCGCAAGCGCACTATCGGTCCCACCGAGACCGTCCCCGAGAATGAATGCGCGCCGCTGGTTGAGTACCGTCAGCAAGTCATTGCCGATCGCGCTAATACCGGGAATCCAATTGATCCACGGGCTATTGAGAGTATCTACAACGCCTTCAAGCCCACTGAATGCGCCCATGCTGTAACTCAGCTCGTTCACGGAATCGTGAACGCCCGCCGGCCCGAAACCGGGCACCTTAGGCTCGACAGGGCTGATCGTGTTCAGCACGTCCAGCAGCGTCTTAACCGCCGAGGACAAACTGGGATCATTAAGCAACCCGACCGCGTTAGTCAGGACTGCATCCGGGCTGCCGACCCCAGCCAGGCGCAACGCCTGGAAGACAGGCCCCACCCCATAGATGCCCACCATCGAGGCAAGTTGAACTTCCAGACTCATCGCACGCGGAGCGAGTGCTGCGGCGGCCTGAGGCTCGGGACGTGAGAAATCGACGGTGGCCGGCGCCGCCACACCGACTGCCAGCGCCGTCACTGTCACCAGCGCCGTCGTCGCCAACATCACCCGCGACGTAGAAAATGGCAGGCGGGCAGGCACCGGCGCGCCGGCAAGGGCTTGCTTCCCCGATCGCTTGGGAATGTTACTCGACGACCGAACATCCCGACCCGACATAAGCACGACACCTCTCCTCAGAAAATTTGAGCAGCGTTGTACGCCGAAAGTCCCACTGGCCATTGAGAAATCGACAATGCCTATTCGCAGCGAATTTGCAAGGAACGCCCCGTACCACAGCCATGTGCAATCAGCATCTGGTACTCGAGGGGAAGCTCGTCGCCAGTTAGGGGTACCACCCAAGGAACCGTAGGACACAGAGTGTCATGCTGTCAACGATGTGTTCTGGCGCTAACACGCATTTACCGATTGAATGCGGTGACCGTTCGGTCCGCAAAGGCCTGCTCGAAAGATTGTGCGCCACAAGGCCGCACACCAAAACTCGGGAAGCCCTACGGGCCATCGACCGAGTATCAGTAAGCGCCCTCGCTGCGCACCACCGCGCCGACAGTCCGGGAAATGATGCGTATATCGAGCCCCATGGACCAGTTGTCGACATACGAGATGTCGTGACGGATAGATTCGTCGACGGAAAGATCGTTACGGCCGCTGACTTGCCATTGGCCGGTAACACCCGGTTTCACCAGGAGCCGTCGCCGCATCGTCTCGTCATAGGCGTCGACCTCCCGCTGCACCTGCGGCCGCGGCCCGACAACACTCATGTCACCGAACAGCACGTTGAAGAACTGGGGCAGTTCATCGAGGCTGTACTTCCGGATGAACGCCCCCACCGGGGTGATGCGGGGATCTTCCTTCGCCTTGAAGAAGACGGGCGTACTTCCTGCCGAGTCAATCATCGCCGCGGTATCGCGGTCGGCACCCGTGTACATACTGCGGAACTTGATCATCCGAAATGGCACGCCGTCCAAGCCGATTCGTTCAGACACGTAGAGCACCGGCCCGGCGCTGGTGAGCTTGATGGCCGCGGCAATCGCGAGCATCACCGGCGCGGTGGCCAGAATGGCGGCCGCTGCGAACGCCATGTCGAATGCTTCCTTCGACATCGACCGGGCCCGGCGATGGCCCGGGGCGAGCATCTCCAGCATATGGACCCGCTCCAGACCCCGCTCCGCTGTGGTCACGACGGTCTCGTCCACGTCCCCAGGAGATGCCGCGAGCTCGATTCCCAGATCTCCGAGCTCGGAGGCCAGCACTGAAAGCTCCTTGCGTCCAAGGTCATTGGTCATCGCGACCGCGACGATCTGAGCCGATGTCCGCCGCGCCGCCTCGACCACGTGGCGGTCGTCGCCGACTATCGGCACGCGGTGATCACCGACCTCGATCGCCTGTCCGCCAAGCCAATGATCAACTCCAGGAGTGCACGCGCCGACAACCTCGAAGCCACTGCCCCGGTGACGGCCAAAGGCGGTGATCATCTCCCGCACAGCGTCGTGATCGCCCGCCAGCAGCACCGGAGTCCGGCTCGCCGAGCCCCAGATACGCCGCAGCCCATACCGGGCTACGAGTATGCCCAACAGTCCAAGCGGTATCTCGATCGCCAAATGCCGGATATCGATCAGCTCGATACGCGAGATGAGATAGGTGAGCAGCACAATCGTGAATAGCTGGAACGTGACACTGACGACCGTCTGCCATTGCTGCAAGACAGCCCGCAACGCCTTTCCCGGGCCCACCGTGTGCAGCGAGAGCGCAGCAAACCACGTGACGGCGATCACAACATCCGTTGCCGCATACCAGCGGCCCAGGTCCTGGCGCCCGGACAGCAGATGATGCGCGAGCTGATACGAGACCAGTGACGTGAGGGCGATGGCCACCAGGTCAGCCGCCGGCGCCCATCGTCGGTGCAGGTAGAACAACCCCCCAGGGCGTGCTTCTACCCTCCGTTGAATTCCGTCACTAACGACGCTCTTCAAATCCATAAGTGCACTTGACCCGTTCGTTCATATCGGCTGATTCGTATGGACGATTTAGGCAATTGAGCCCGACCTATTTACGTGTAGAGGTTTCCATAACGACCAAAAACACGCCACGTGATGACTGTCACGCTACTTCACGGGTCGCAACGTCACAAATGAAAGTTTTATTGCAGGGAAATAAGAATCATCTAACAAACATCTCCCACCGCCACCTATTGCTAATCTTCACGCCAATCACACAACGCTCACCGGCAAGTAACATTTCCATAACATGACCAGTTCAGGACGATTCAGGCAACGCGGAACGCGTCCGCCCCAGTCTGCCACAGCGTTATCTTGAGCACCACACACCCGCTAGTTGCGGGCAAATTAAAGGCAAGGCCAAACCCAACTTTCAATGAGCGAAACCCCTGCCTCAGGTTGCGGAGCACCCACGGTGTGTTGCAGGCTAGAGACGAGTCGGCTGCCTGGCGGCATGAACTAGGCGCATCGGACGTCGGTGCGCATATGAATTTCGCATCCGAAGAGCATCGCGCTACTCGGGAATATTGTTTGGCCTACTCAGGCATTATGAGCATCAATGGATACGAACCTATCGGCGGCCACGTGCAGGTGCATGTTGAGTCGGTTGAACATTGAACAAACATGAGGGATGGGGCCGAGCCCCCAAGGCGGACCACGCATGTCGGCGAACACATGCGTGGCGATGGACGACGCGCGACGTCGGACCGATGCCGCAGCCGTCACCGATAGCAAAGATCGCCAGCAGCAGAGATGAGGCCTGATATGGCGCCCATCAGAGTGCACATGACCGGCGCGGAGTGGTTCTCCTCGTTGCCGGGCGGGTTGAACCGGTACTTCACCGATCTGTTCACCGCGCTCCGCCACCGGGACAACATCGAACTGTCGGCCGCCGCGTTCGGGGTGCCCTCTGAGGGTGGATGGTCTTGGGGCGCCACCGGCGGGTCCACCCGAACGCGGGTTCTCACCGCGTTCAACGATCGATCCGGGCTGCGACAACCCGGCATTCTTGATCGCCACTTCTGCCTGTATGGACCATCGGCCACCGGATGGCGCACCCGCAGCCGCCTAGTTGTGCACTTCCACGGACCCTGGGCAGCAGAAAGCAGGTTCGCAGGAGCCGGAGCCCTCCGTTCCCGCGCCAAGTACGTCGTGGAGCGCCTCCGGTACACCGGCGCCGAGCGGATGATCGTCCTGTCGGATCGATTCCGTGATGTTCTAATCGAGGACTATCGGATACCGGCGGATCGCATCGAAGTCATTCCACCCGGGGTCGACCTCGACCGATTCGGACTGCTACCACCGTTGGAGGCACCCACCGGGCGGCGCACCGTGCTCTGCGTGCGCAGGCTCGAACACCGCATGGGAATTCACCGCCTCATCGAATCGTGGCCGGCCGTCGTATCCGCGCATCCAGATGCCTGCCTGATGATCGTGGGCACGGGCACCGCCGAGAATGATCTGAGAGCACAGGTGTCAGCGGCGGGTCTGGACGACAGCATCCAATTCACCGGACGTGTGGACGACCCCACCCTGACACAGCTCTACACACTTGCCGACCTCACCGTCGTACCATCTGTGGCTCTTGAGGGGTTCGGATTGATCGCACTCGAATCCTTAGCCACCGGCAGACCTGCCGTGGTCACCGACTGTGGCGGACTCCCCGACGCGGTACGCGGTCTGGACCCCACGTTGATCGTGCCATCCGACAACGCCGAAGCGCTTGGGGCACGCCTCATCTCGGCACTCGATGGCGTGCTCCCCAGCGCGCAGCAGTGCCGGCGACATGCCGAGTCGTTCTCCTGGGCGGCTGCCGCGCAGCGTCACCACGCCGTGTATTCGGAGGTGAGCGCGTGATCCGGGCGGTATTCGTCACCCACACGGCCGCGCCCTCCGGCGCGGAGCTGGCAACTTCGCGCTTGCTGTCGGCGCTACGCAATGTACCCGCGGAGTTCACGGTCGAACCGTCCGTGATCTACACCGAAGACGGCCCCATGGTCAGCGCAATGAAGTCCCAAGGCATACAAACATCATTGTTGGCCAACACTTTCGATAGCCGAAGCGTCACCATTGACGGTTCCGGATGGTTGCGCAGGTTGACCGGAGCCGCGGCACTGGTTCGGCTCGGATGGGATCTGGGAGCCGTCGTGCGGGAGCACGGAGCCGATGTGCTGATCGCGGGGAGCACAAAAGCTCTCATCATGTCTGCCGTTGCGGCCAAACGAGCGCGGATTCCCTTGATTTGGCATGTTCACGATCGGATATCAGCCGAATATTTCGGTGCCACACTGGCATTCCTTATCCGAAGGATCGGCATGATGGTGTCCGACGGGTACATCGCCAACAGCCGATCCACCCAGAACTCCCTCCGGCCACAGCGGCGCCCGGGCGTCGTGGCGTACCCCGGGCTGGATTTTCTGCGGACACTCGACACAGAACACCCGCCCCAGCGCCCGCCCGCCGACACCGTTGTCGCTGTCGTCGGCAGACTGACGCGATGGAAGGGACAAGACGTGTTCCTCAGGGCGCTGGCCAACACCAGCGTTCAGCCTCGGCGCGTGTACCTCGTCGGCGGCACCTTCTTCGGCGAGGATTCCTTTCGAACCGAATTAGAAGACCTGGCAAGCGAACTGCAGCTGCCGGTGACATTCACCGGTCATCTCGACGACCCCTCCGACATCCTGTCCACCGCCGACATCCTGGTGCATTGCTCGGTCATCGCCGAGCCCTTCGGGCAGGTCGTCGTCGAAGGGCTGCGCGCGGGCTGCGCGGTCATCGCCACCCAGCCCGGCGGTCCCGCCGAGGCTATTGAATCGGGAGTTCACGGGCTGCTGGTCGACGCCGGCAACGCTGATCAGTTGACCGATGCCCTCGACCGTCTCATTGAAGACCGTGACCTTCGAATCCGATTGGCGCAAGCCGGTCAGTCTCGGGCCAGAAAATTCGATATCGCCGACTCGGCACAGACCGTCGCATCGTTCTTCGCGCAGATCCTCAACCGTCGCGCGACTGCATCGTTAGAAGAGCGCAGTGTCTAGGGGACCGCGAAACAGCGCAACGCTTCCCCGCGCATTACGACTGGCCCGGGATTTCGGGGCCGTTGTCTTCGGTAAGTACGGCCAATACCTCGTGACATTCGCGACCGTGCCACTGCTTGCCCGAATTCTGGGCCCGGCGGGAATGGGGCTATTGGCCGTGGGGATGGCGGCGTACTTCTTCGGCTCCATCGTCGTCGACCTGGGCATGACACCGTTCCTCGCGGCTCAAGTGCCCGCCCTACGCAACACCCCCGCCGAACTCCGGCAGGTGCGTACCGACTACTTATCCCTGAGATTGATCACCCTGGCCGTGCTCGGCACCGCGTTCGGTGTCGGCTGGATAGCCGGGGCGCCCCCGTATGTGCACATGATTCTGTTGGGACTCTTCGCCGGTGGGCTCTGGGCCACCTCCGATGACTGGCTGCTCATTGGGCAGGGGCGGTTTGTTGCATCCGCGGTTTACCAGGGCTCCGGGCGCATCGCCTACCTCGTTCTTCTCATCGTGCTACTACCGCATTCCCCACACGCGTCCACCGCGGTGCTGTGCCTGCTGGGCTCCTCAGTTCTGACGGTCGCCGGCACCTGGTGGGACAGCCTGCGCACCTTCGGCGGGCTGTGTCGCCCCTACGCACCTGGCCGCATCCTCCGCACCAGCTGGCCGATCGCCACCTCACGACTTCTCACCACCGGATACGGGCAAGGCGCACCGGCCATTTACTCCGCCATGCTCGACGCCGTGTCGCTGGGCCTGTTCTCGGCGAGTGATCGTCTGGTCAGGGCCATGCAATCTCTCCTGGATATGATCGGATTGGTGCTGCTGCCCCGGATGGCGAAACGCAGTGGACACGAACACTTCTGGCGCACCGGCTTGCAAGGATTACGCGGCGCCGTCGCGGTGGCCATACTCGCAGCAGCCCTACTCTGGGCGCTCGCCGCACCGATAGTTCACCTCATTTTCGGAAGTGAGTTCCTCGGGGCCGTCGGCCTACTGCGCGCCGAGCTTCTCATTCTTCCGGCAAGCACTATCAGCTCGTACATCAGCACCGCGCTGTTACCGGTACGTCAGGACATGCATGGTGTCCTCGTAGCGTCGGTGGTAGGTACAGCGGCGTCGGTGGCCGGGCTGATCGCAGCATCCTGGAGCCACTCCGTGTGGGCACTGATTGGCGGCGTGATCGGCGCCGAATTCGGAGTAGCCATTTGGTATCTGGCCCGAATCAGGCACCTGGCAGGACGGGAACGAGGCGTGCTCATCGAGGCCGAATCGGAGCAAGAGGGTGTTGTGCGATGAAGATCCTCTTTATCGGAGATGATTGGGTGGGCAGTAATGCCCGGTCGATGGCGGACGGATTCCGCCAGGCGGGCCATGAGGTGGTCGTGGTGGACACCACCAGAGTCACCTTGCCTGCCAGGCTGTCACCGGCCTGGGTGTACTCAAAGGCCATGCGCCGGAGGGCATCCTGGGTGCAGAACGCCGTGCATGATCAGATCGATGCCATTGCGCGAGATTTCACTCCCGACATGCTCTTCGGGTTCAAATCGATCCACCTGGACCAGGCACGACTACTCCAGGTTCCGGCAGCAGTCCGCGTCCACTACAGCCCCGATGATGTCGGCAATCCCTACAACACGACGACTGATTACCTGGCACACGAACGCGAGTGGGATCTGGTGGTCACCACCAAACGCCACAACGTGACCGAGTTGCAAGATCGAGGCGCGCGCCGAGTGAAGTTCGTTCGCAGCGCCTACGACCCCGCGTGGCATCGTCCGTGCGCCAAACGGGTCGCACGGCAGTATCTTGTGGGGTTCATCGGAGCCAGACGACCGGATAGATCCGACATGATCGCCCGACTCGGCAACGAGCACGGGAAGAATCTTCTTGTTCGTGGTCCGGGCTGGCGACGCATGCCCTCGCTGCAGGCCACCGGAGCCACAGTCGGTGGCGCCGTCTACGGCGATCACTTCGCGACCACCGTGGCGTCCGTCACCGCGAACCTGGTCTTGCTGAACTCGGACAACCGCGACACCCACACCTGCCGAACCTTCGAAATACCCGCGTGCGGTGGGCTGTTCGTCGGGGAACGCACCGATGAACACAGCGAGCTGCTCAACGAGGGAACCGAATGTCTGCTGTTCTCCAACGAGGCCGAACTTGGCGAGATCCTGCAGTGGTGTGCTTGCCATCCGGCGCAAGCCGCCAAGATCGCGGGGGCAGGCCACCTTCGCGTGACGCAGGAATCGCACCGCTACGTCGACCGCGCCAAGGAGATCACCGATGAGCTCCACTGACGCCACGGAAACATCCACCGATGAGCCCTCGGTGCCTACCGCCGACCGCCGACCACGGTGGCGCAGGCGAGTCCTGTTGGCCGTGATCGCGATCGCCGTACTCACGACGGGGTTCGTCACCGCCGGCTGGCGTGTGTACATGCACCCGCAGACCGATCCGCTACGGCCCGCCGACGCGATCGTCGTATTGGGCGGCACTCCTTACGAGCGGTTCGACGTCGGGCTGGATCTGGCGAAACGCGGGTACGCACCGTACCTGCTGATCGCACAGTCGACCGGTGCCAATGACCGCAACATGGACAAGTACTGCAAGGGCCACTTCACATTCACGGTCAGCTGCTTCATCCCAGACCCCTGGACCACCGAGGGCGAAGCCCAGGAAATACGCGCCAAGGCACAGGAACTCGGCTGGCATCACATCATCGTCATCACCTTCACGCCACACGTTTCGCGTGCTCGTTACATCGTCGGAAAGTGTTTCGACGGGGAGCTCACCATGGTCGCTAGTCCCACTCCCTCTGGAGTTGCCTTCTGGTCGTGGATGTTCGTCCGGCAGTCCGGCAGTTACGTCAAGGCTTTTCTGACCCCCGGATGCTGAGGAGAGAACTATGAACTCATCGCGTATAGCGATCGTCCATGAACGTTTCACCGAGTTCGGCGGCTCCGAATTGGTGGTCGCCGAATTCATGAAGGCCTGGCCGCAGGCGAAAGTCTTCGCGCCGATCACGGAACCCCGGTGCCGACAGCAGGTATTGGAAGCCGCGGGCCGGCCGGACGATGCACCGCACGCGCCGATTTCGGGGACCTGGCTGGACAATGCCTACAGCGCTACCGGCCGCAGGTCGCACGCACCACTGCTTCCCCTAGTTCCCAGCGCCCTGAGGAAGCTCCCGCTCGGCGATGAACTCGACGCGGTGCTGATCAGTCATCACTCATTCGCCACCCAGGCGGCGTTCGCCACCGATGCTCCCGTCATCGCATACGTGCACAGCCCGGCCCGCTGGGCATGGGACCGCGCATTCCGTGATCACGAGATGGCAAGCCGGGCAGGACGAATCGCCCTGTCCGCATTGGGGAGCCTCGCGCGCCGGGGCGAACTGCGGGCAGCACCCCGCTTATCGCATGTCATCGCCAACTCACATGCCGTGGCCGAGCGGATTCGCGATTGGTGGGGGCTACCGTCGACAGTGATCAGCCCACCCGTACGCATCGACAGGTTCTCTCCCGATCCGTCGATTGCCCGCGAGGACTTCTATTTGTGTGCGGGCAGGCTCGTTCCGTATAAGCGTGCGGACCTGGCCATCCGGGCCGCCCAACGGGCCAATTGCCGCCTGGTAGTGCTGGGCGAGGGACGATTCCGCGATCACCTGGAAGAAATCGCCGGACCCGAGACCACCTTTCTCGGCGCCGCATCCGACGAGGTTCTCCTGGACATGTACCGGCGATGCCGCGCCCTGTTGATGCCCGGCGTGGAGGACTTCGGGATCGTCCCCGTCGAGGCAATGGCGTGCGGAACACCGGTCCTGGCGCTGGGCGCGGGAGGTGCTCTGGACACCGTGGAGCCCGGCATTACCGGTGAACACGTACAGGCGGGCCCGGATGACGCCGTCGTAGCACAGCTCGCCGAGCTGATGCGGGACTTCAACCCCGCCGACTACGACACCAGCGCCATCCGGTCGCAGGCGTGCGGATTCTCACCCGAGGCGTTCCGTTCCCGGATCGCCGATATCGTGCTGGGAGCCGTGCGCCTCTAGTCGCCCGTCGAGTGCTTTCCTGCACTTGATGACGATCCGCCATGGGCACCCGAACCCTCCGAACCGCCGCCCGCGCTCGAACCACCACCGGATGACGCCTCCGATGCGCGATGCTTTCCACCCGACTCACTGGGCGAAGCCACCTTGACCTTCACCTTGTTAGACGTACCCGAGGAATCCTCATGATGCTTGCCGCTATCGGAGTCGCTCTTGGTCACCGACGACGTGCCTGAATCCTTATTCGCCTCAGCAGCTTTCGACTCAGACTGAGTAGACGTCGCAGATTCGATCGTGTTAGTCACCGTAGAGGTAATCGCACCCCTCGTCTGCTTGATCGACCCGCTGGCCGAATCCTTCAGCGCACTATTCGCCTTATCGACCTTGTCCTGCAGCTTCTCCTTCACGACCGGCTTCGCCGGCCTCTCCTTGTCTTTCGAGTCTTCCTTCGCCTCGGCCTTGGGGGCCTCTTTCGCGACATCCGGCGTGGGAGCGGCAGCGGCAGCAGGTTGAGCTGCCGCTTCGCCGATCGGCGTCGCACTCAATTCCGAAGCGCTGGAAACGGATGCGGAAAGCGGCGCCGGCGCGACCTTCTCGACAACCTTGTCCTTGGCGGTGAGGAGGTTCGAGGTGAGATCCAGTTTCGGAGCCTCAAGCTGCTTGGCCTCAGGTGCCGTCGCAGCGCCCAGTTTCTGCGCCGGCGCAGAAGCCTCGACGTGCGTGGCCGCCGGTGCGGGCGTATCGGTGGCCGCCAAGGTGTTGGGCGCCGGAGACGAGAGCGGCGCGGGAGCCGCACCGATCACGCTGGCGAGCTGCGTCATCACGTCCTTGTAGAACTTGGAGGCCTGCAGGGTGTTCGACGCCGCGCCATTGAACAGATTCCCGTACTGCGCGGTGAGCATGTCCGAGATCGGTGTCATGACGGGCGTGACCAAACCCTTGTACAGCGGCGTCAGAGCCTTGGCGAGTTCGACTGTCGGGTCCGGGATTCCGAGGGCAGTACTGATCAGGCCGGAGACAGTGATGAGCTGGGTTGGCACGATGCCACCCGTGGGAATCAGGTTGGGCGGGATGATTCCCAGAGGCGTGTTGGCTCCGGGTGCCGTGCCGATCTGGAAGGTCGGCATGAGCCCAACACCGAACAGCGATGGCAGCGTGAAGCCCATGCCCTCGGTCCCCATGTTGAAGCCACCCAGGGAATAGACGATCGGTATCGGCAGCGCTCCGGAGAACGGCGTCTGCAACACCATCACGTTCTGCCCATTGTTGATATTGAATCCGTTGGTGCCGAGGTAGTTTCCGGTCGTCACATTGAGATTCGTCATACCCAGGCCGAGCATCGGAACGGAGAAGTTGGACAACGTCGTGCCGACCGGCGAGTAGATACCGTTCTGCGTCGGGATCAGGACATGTGCGTTGAACTGGCCTGCCTGCCCCAGCCCCAGCGGAGCCTTGATGCCGTTGGCCCACATGGGAATCGACAGCACGGTCTGCGGAACGTTCACGGCACCGCCGTCGACCACCAAGGTGGGCGCGGTCGCCCACCATCCGGTCTCCATCCCCAGCGGGAATGTGTAGTTTCCCGCACCCATCGGGACCCAGGCCGTCACGTTCGGCAAGGTGCCATCGGGCAGGATTCGGACCGAATCGGGCAAGATGCCCAGCGGGTCCAGCGAGGCCGGGATCTTGATGTTGAGCCCGCTCGGTGTCTGCACAAAGGTGTTGGTGATGGTTGTCAGGCCGCTGGCCTGAAGCAGCGGCCAGTTGTAGCCCGCCGTGAACTTGTCCTGCTCGGCGATCAGTCCGTCGACGATGTCGCTCAGGGGCGGAAGCTGGTTGACGATGGGCCCGATGATGGGGTTGTTGAACACACCGTCAAGCGCGTTGGCCAGACCATTGAGCAGGTTGGCGCCCGGGATGGTCGTCGGCAGAGGCAGGTCGACGAAACCCTGTCCGGGAATCTTAATCGCGGGAATGACTCCCGGAACAGCCGTCGGGAGCGGAGTGCTTGCGAGGTTCCGCAGCACATCCGGGAGGTCAGCGATGCTGGTCAGATTGGAGTGGGTAAGGCTCGTCCCGAACGTCGGGAGCAGCCCTCCGGATCCCTGGGCGATGGGATTCCAGACGCCTCCAGCAGCAGATCCGATCGCATTAGTCCCGGATAAGTAGTTATTGAGCGCGTCCTTAGAGTCGGTGACCGCACCCTTGTAGTCCGGCGCCGCCGCGGCCGCCTGCGCGGTGGGCCCGACAAAAGCCAAGCTGGCAGTCGCGGCGACGGCGCCGGCCGCCGTCACGGTGCGTTGGACGACGACCTTTTTGGATGACTTTCGATGCCGCTTGGACAAAACCGCAACCCTCTCCTTTGAGGAAACCTGAAACGTGAGCAGCACTGTAAACGTGTGACCCACCTCATAGTCGTTATTTGAAAATCGTGTCTACCTGCGATTTGTTTGGTAACACTGCGTGCCCAGACCGGCCCCGGTCGCTGCGAGCAGCGCAAGGAGGGGCCTTACTCACGCAAAGTGATTGACGAAAGTTTGCTAGAGACGTCAACAAGCGTTTACGGCGAGCAACCCGACGGCCGAAGCAAACATGCAAACCTTGCAGCCATCGGGGTACTACAACCCCAGTAGACGACCGTCAATTTACGTTCACGCCTGAATCCATTTTCGCGTTTCGCATGTATCCAGGAACCGAATAGCCCATGATGTCCGAGACGTACTCGTAGATTGCTGGGATTTGTGTTCCAGGTCACACAGGGAGCCGCATTGATTGCCGTAGCCGCAACCACTCTGAGCTGCGTCTGCGCGGGCCACCTGCGATGACCACACAAGACGAGCGCCGCGCAACCACTGATGGCGTTGCGGCGATCCAGGATTGGACGACCGGATACGTCAAGCGCCACCCCCTTGAATCACTCAAGACCGTCGGCGAGCAGTTCATGCTCGGAGTCCGCACCATCCAGTGGTTCTTCATCGACCTGTTCACCGGCCAATTCCAGTGGCAGGAGTTCGTCAGGCAGGGCGCCTTCCAGGCCGGCACCGCCGTCGTGCCCGTCATCCTGGTCACCCTGCCCATCGGTGTCACGCTCTCCATCCAGTTCGCACTGCTCGCCGGACAGGTCGGTGCGACATCACTGGCCGGTGCGGCCAGTGGCATCGCCATCATCCGGCAGGCTGCCTCACTCGTGGCCGCTCTCCTGATGTCCGCGGCCGTGGGTTCGGCGATCACCGCCGACCTCGGCTCGCGCACCATGCGCGAGGAGACCGACGCCATGGAGGTCATGGGCGTCTCGGTGATCCGGCGACTCGTCGTCCCCCGCTTCGCGGCAGCCATCATGATCGGTATCGCGCTCACCGGAGTCGTCTGCTTCGTCGGATTCCTCGGCGCCTACCTATTCAATGTCTACTGGCAGAACGGCGCCCCGGGCAGCTTCGTCACAACCTTCTCCGCCTTCGCGACCCCCGGCGACATGATCCTGGCCCTCATCAAGGCCGTTATCTACGGCGCCATCGTGGCAGTGGTGGCCTGCCAGAAGGGTCTGTCCACCAAGGGCGGCCCGATCGGTGTCGCCAACTCGGTGAATGCGGCCGTCGTGGAATCGATCCTGCTGCTGATGACGGTCAACCTCGCCATCAGCCAGCTGTACATCATGATGTTCCCGCGGACGGGGCTGTGACATGACCGCATCAACTTATGTGCCCCCGATTGCACGGCCCTTCGTCGGCATCTACAACAAGGCGCAGAAGCCGATCACCCGGCTCGGCCACATGGTCGCGTTCTTCTTCCGCGCGATCGCCGGCGTACCCATTGTGCTGCGCCACTATTGGAAAGAATTCCTGCGGCATCTGTCCGATATCGCCTGGGGCAACGGGTCTCGTGGTCGGTGGCGGTACCGCGGGCGTCATGATCGTCCTCGGCATCATCGCCGGTGGACTGGTTGCCATCGAGGGCTACAACTTCCTGGACCTGCTGGGGCTGGGCCCGGCCACCGGCATCATCTCCTCCCTGGTGAACACCCGTGAACTCGCCCCGATCATGGCCGCGATCGCCTTCGCCACCCAGGCCGGCTGCCGCTTCACCGCACAGCTCGGCGCCATGCGCATCTCCGAAGAGATCGATGCCATGGACTCCATCGCGATCCGGCCCATCCCCTACCTGGTGACCACCCGGCTGATGGCGGCCACCGTGGTCACCATCCCGTTGTACGTCGCGTGCCTTGCCGTCAGCTACCTGTCCTGCCAGATCATGGTGGGGATCATGAGCGGTGGATCCATCGGTTCATACCTGCACTACTTCGGTATCGGCGTGAGCGGCATCGACATCTTCTACTCGGTCATCAAGGCGATCATCTTCGTGTGGCTCGCCTCGACCATCCAGTGCTACTACGGCTTCTACGCCAGCGGCGGCCCCGAAGGCGTGGGCGTAGCTGCGGGGCATGCCATGCGCGCTGCCATCACACTCGTGATCATCGTCAACATGCTGCTCACCATGGCGCTCTGGAGCGTCGACGCAGGTGCGAGGTTGGGTGGCTAGATGGCGGCGAATTCCTTTGAGACGGACGGCCGTGGACCATCCGAGAAGCTCCTGCTGGGTACCGGCGTCGCGATGATCGTGGTGGCCGCACTGGTCACTGGCGTGATGATGCTGAAGTCCACGGGGCGTCTCAACGACTTCGTTCGCGTGGTTGCCGATCTCAACAACGTCGGTGACGGGCTGCCCCAGAAATCCGACGTGAAGTACCACGGTGTTCTGGTCGGCGAGGTCGATGGCGTCACTCCCGCCGCCAACGGCCAGCCCAATTTCGTGCACATCAACCTCAAGCCGCAATACGCCAAGTCCATCCCCAGCACCGCCACCGCTCGCGTCGTTCCCAGCAACGTCTTCGCGGTGTCCTCGGTGCAGCTGGTGGACCGGGGGCAGGGTGCTCCGATCCGCGCGGGCGCACACATCGCCGAGGACACCCAGCTGCCGACCGTTCTGTTCCAGACGACGGTGAGCAAGCTGCGTGACGTCCTCACCGCGACCGGCCGCGGCCGCGACGATCACTCCACCGGCATCCTGGCCGCGCTGGGAGCCGCGACCGACAATCGCCGCGTCAAGCTCCTCACCGGCGGTGCGCAGCTGAACCGCCTCATTGCCCAACTCAACGACATCGTGGTGACGGACACCGGCCCGTCCACGGTCAAGGCTCTGCTCGATGCGACCGAGGGGCTCAAGCAGACCGCACCCGAACTGCTCGACTCGCTGCACCAGGCCGTCAAACCGATGCAGACATTTGTCGAAAAACGCGAACAGCTGACCAGCCTGATCAACGGCGGCCTCACGACGGTGGGGACCACCCGGCAGGCCTTCGACAATCACACCGATCAGCTGATCGGCATCACCACAGAACTAACGCCCGTCCTCGGCACGTTCTCGAACAACGCGGGCAAGTTCCAAATGATCTTCCAGAAGATCAACCAGATGAATCAGAAATGGTTCGAGAATCCCTGGCTGTCCGACGTGGATACCGGCAACATGCGGGTGAACCTCTCGCTGACCCCCGGATACAGCTACACGCGAGCCGACTGCCCACGCTATGGCGAGCTCAAGGGTCCCAGCTGCTTCACCGCACCCGAGCTCGTGGTGCGTCCAGACCTGCCGGAAGAACTGCTTCCCCAGAACTACAAGGTGCCCCCGGACCTGCAGCCACCACGCGGAACTGTGGTGGGCCCCAACGGAAATCTGATCGCGGTCGGCCCGCCGTACGTGGTGCCCCCCGGCGGCCCGAATCTGACGGACCCGAACCCCCCACTGCCGCCGTGGCAGGCGGTGCCGGTGCCGCGCGTCCCCGGGACCGCGGATCCCGATCTCCTGGAGCCGCCGCCGCCACCACCTCCCCCGCTGCCGGCCGCACCGGTTGCTCCCGGCGCACGGGACGGTGGCGGCGCACCGATCGCACCGGCATCGTTCGGCGGGACGGTGGGCCCGGTAGGCAGCGCAGTAGAGCGCACTCAGCTCAGTGTCATCACCGATAAGCCTGCTAGCTCCTCCACACAGCTGCTACTCGGCCCGGTCGTGCGGGGCACCACGGTCTCGCTCGCGAAGGAAGGATCCCAATGAAGTTCCGTGGTCCGTTGATCGCGCTGGTCGTCTTCATGGCGGTCGCGATGGTGCTGACGTGGCTGGTGTATGCCACGTTGCGCCGTGATGTGGCGGGCGGGACCACGGCGTACTCGGCGGTCTTCACCGATGTGTACGGGTTGCGAGACGGTGATGACGTCCGCATGGCCGGTGTGCGCGTGGGACGCGTGGAGAAGATCGAGCTGGTCAACAACAATCAGGCCAGGGTCGACTTCGTCGTCCAGAACGACCAGAAGCTGTACGGCAACACCCTTGCCTCCGTGACGTATCAGAACATCGTCGGTCAGCGGTACCTGGGCCTGTCGCTCGGCAAGACCGGTGACACCAACGTGCTGGCTGCGGGATCGACAATTCCTCTGGAGCGCACCGATCCTTCCTTTGATGTCACCACACTGCTCAACGGATACGAGCCACTGTTCAGCACGCTCTCGCCGGAGCAGGCCGACAATCTCACCAAGGGCGTCATCCAGTCCCTGCAGGGTGATCAGGCCTCGATCACGTCGCTGGTCGACCAAACCTCCACGCTGACAAAGACCTTCGCAGGACGCGACCAGGTGCTGGGCAATGTGATCACCAGCCTGAGCACAGTGACGGGAAACTTGGCGCAGCAGAACGACAGTCTCGACAAGGCCATCACCAACACCCGGAAGGTCGTAGCGGATTTCGACTCCCGCCGTCCGGAGCTGGTCAACTCGGTGGGCTCACTGGCACAGACCCTGCGGCGGGTGTCAAAGATCACCGACGAGGTCTACCCGTCACTCGATGAACTCATCACGCGCCAACCAGGTTTCGCCAAGCACATGGTGCAGATCGAGCCGAAGCTGGCCTTCCTAGGCGGCAACCTACCGCTGCTGCTCAAGGGCTTGGCCCGTATCACCGGCGACGGCGCCTACGGCAACGCTTACATCTGCGATCTGAACATCACCGGCTTCTTCCCGGGCCTCAACGACGTGGTGCCGATCATCGTCAACGCGGCGACACCCGGCAACGTCACCCAGCACACCCCGCGATGCAGGAACCTGGCCAATGGCTGAACAAACGAGATGGCAGAAGATCAAGAACCGTCCGGTCGAGACCTACAACAAGACCTGGCTCGGGTTCATCGCGATCGCCGTGATCGGTGCACTCGTGGGCGGGATGCTGCTCGTCAAGGCAATCGGTTTCGGGTACACCACCTACACCGCCGAGTTCGCGCAGGCAGCATCGCTGCGGTCCGGTCAGCCCATCACCGTGGCGGGCATCCCGCTGGGAACGGTCACCAGCATGAAGCTGGTCGGAGATCACGTCGAGGCCAAGCTCTCGGTCAGCGATGACGTGAAGCTGGGTAAGGACACCAAGGCCGCGATACGGGTGACCACGATCCTCGGTTCCCGATACCTGGACCTGCGCCCGGAAGGACCGGGGTCGTTGCCCAACAAGACAATCGACCTCGCCCACACGGAGGTCCCCTACGACTTGCAGGCGACCCTGCAGGACGTGACGAACACCTTCGACCAGGTCGATTTCGACAAGGTGGCTCAGTCGTTGAGCATTCTGGGTAAACAGCTCGACGGGCTGCCCGAGGTGGTCCCCCAAGCCATGCAGAACATCCAGACACTGTCGGGAATCATCGCCGAACGACGCGACCAGTTGGGCACGCTGCTCAAGAGCACCGAGAAGGTCACCAACACGCTGCACCGTCAGCAGCAGGGCGTGGGAACCCTGATCAATCAGGGGCAGAGCCTGATCGGCGAATTCGTGGTGCGCCGTGGCACTTTCCACGCGATGATGCAGTCGCTCACCAACCTGGTCGAGCAGCTCAGCAAGATCGTCATCAGGAACCGGCCGCAGCTCGACGACATGCTCAAGACGCTGCATCAGCTCACCGACATGCTCGGCCAGCATGACGACCTGCTGCGCAGCATTCTGCAGGTTGCACCCGTCGCGCTGCGCGGCGTCACCAACGCCACCGGCACTGGCAACGCCATCGAGTTCAATGCCCCCAACGGCCTGGCCGTCGACTCCTGGATGTGCGCAATCAGCGGTCGCGCAAAGCAATTCGGCATGATCCAGTACTTCAAGGACTGCAAATGAGTAGCGGCAGAGGGAAGGCCATCGCCGTCATCGCAACGATCGCGTTAGTGGTCGCCGCGATCGTCGGCGCAGGGGCGTACTACGTGAAGTCGCAGTTGGATCACATCACGCTGACCGCTCAGTTCGACAACGCTTCCGGACTGTACGAGTCCAATGTTGTTGCAGTACTGGGCATGCCGGTCGGCAAGATCACGAAGATCACCCCCCGATCCGGGTATGTCGACGTGGAGTTCACTGTCGACAAGGACGTCAAGGTGCCCGTCGACGTGCAGGCCGTCACCCTGTCGACATCGATCCTCACCGATCGCCAGGTCGAGCTGTCTCCCCCATACCGGGGTGGGCCGACACTCAAGGACGGCGACACCATCGGACTAGACAAGACGAAGACGCCGGTGGAATTCGACCGCGTACTGGGCATGCTCGACAGATTGTCGGTATCGCTCAAGGGCGACGGAAACGGTCAGGGACCGGTGGGCGACATCATCAATGCGGCCGCCGGAGTCGCAGACGGTAACGGCGACAAGATCAAGTCAGGCCTTGACGAACTATCAAAAGCGTTGCGGCTCAGCTCAGAGGGCGGCGTAACCACCCGCGAGCAGATGACGACCATCATCAAGAACGTCAGCTCACTGTTCGACGCCGCAGCGGCCAACGATGGCAAGCTGCGCGAATTCTCCACCACCATCCACCAACTGAGCAACATCATCGACGACGAAGCGCTCGGCACCGGCAACACCGGGCGCAAGCTCAATGATCTGGTGAAGCAAGCCGGCGACCTCCTGGAAGTCAACCGCGACCACATCAAGGCGGCGGTCCTCAACGGCAACACGGCACTAAAGACAGTCTCGGACAACCAACGCGAGCTCGCCGAGACCCTCGACCTTGCGCCGCTGGCCGTGGAGAACCTCTACAACATCATCGACCAGGACAACGGGTCGCTGCGCGCACGATTCCTCACAGACAAGCTGCTGTTCGAGAGCCAGACAGCCAAGGAGATCTGCAACATGATGGGCCTGCGCCAACTGGGCTGCAGCACAGGAACATTGCAGGACTATGGGCCCGATTTCGGCCTCTCCTATGTGCTCGACGGGCTCGCGGCGATGGGGCAAAAGTGATGGCTACACGCAAGCGCCTGGCAGCGATGGGCACGGCAGCGATGCTGGCGGCCACCGCCCTGTCCGGCTGTGGAACCAACGGTCTGGGAGATCTCCCGCTGCCCGCCCCCGGCGTCGGATCGGGCGGCTACCATCTGACCGCCCTGTTCTCGAACATCCTGAACCTGCCGAACAACGCCAAGGTGAAGCTGGCCGGCGCGGATGTCGGCCAGGTCGACGACATGCGGGTGAGTAACTACACCGCGATCACCACATTGCGCATCATCCACGGCGTCCGGCTCCCTAAGGGCAGCACTGCCGAGCTGCGTTCCGCGACACCGCTCGGCGACGTCTTCGTCTCGATTCGCCCCCCGGCCGGTGCCACCTCGGACTCGCCCATCCTCAAGGAGGGCGACACCATCGGCCTCGATTCGACGATGGCCGCGGCGACGGTGGAATCCGTGCTCAGCTCGGCGGCGCTCGTTTCCAACGGCGGCGCGGTACGCAACCTGACCAATGTCATCAACGGTTTCGGTAAGGCAACCGGCGATCAGGGTCAGGCGTTCGGCGATCTGATCAAGGACTCCAATCGCCTACTGGGAACGTTGAATACGCGATCGGCACAGATCTCTGATGCTCTCACCCAGACCTCGCAGTTGGCCGACCAGCTCGACACCAAGAACCAGACTCTCACCGACATCGTGAAAGAGGCCGATCCAGCCACCGAGGCGCTCGCCGCCAACACCGCTCAGCTCTCGCAGCTGGTTCTTCAGATCGGCGCCACCACCAAGCAGCTGCAGAAATTCCCGTCGATCGCGGGCACCGATACCAGCGGACACAGCGTTATCAAGGACGCGAACACGATTGCCAAGTCGTGGAATGACATCGCGCAGGACCCGACGATTGATATCAACGGCCTCAACCGGCAGATCACCACGCTCATCAAATCCACCCCCAGCAACGCGATTTCGGTACGCGTCAGTATCGACAAATTGGTACTGGGATCGATCCCCGATGCCGGGTTCAAGGGCGATATCGGTTCGCACGGCCCCAAGCGCTATAACTGGGCTCAGCTGGTCGGCTCCTTCAAATACACGCTGTGGCGCCTCCAGGAACGCGTGGTGGGCAAGGGTGTGTACGGCGAGGACGTCCCGATGCGGCCAAGCCCGACCGAACCCGGCGTGATCGAGCGCGTACCGGGACCGCCGCCGGGCGCTCCGGTGCCGCCGCCTCCCGGTCAAGCCGAACCCGCGTCGGCGCCCGCTCCTGGCCCCGTCCCCGGCATCGCACCGGCGCCCGTTCCCGCCACCGGCCCCGCCCCCGGACCGGAGGTGATGGGCCAGTGATCAACGCCCTCGCCAATGGCCTGGTCGGCACCATCCGTGCCGGGCATCGCAAGAGAATGCTGCTGTCGGGCATCGCGCTGGCCACCGTGCTGTTGGTCGCGATCGCCTACCTCACGGTGGGTGCGCTGCGCATCAGCCCGTTCTCGGGCACCTACCGCGTCAAGGTGCAGCTTCCGGAATCGGGCGGTCTGCTGCCCAACCAGGATGTCGCGCTGCGCGGCGTCAAGGTGGGCACGGTGCAGTCGTTGGCCATCACCCCGCAGGGTGTCGACGCGGTCGCCGAGATCCAGTCGAAGTACAAGATCCCCGTTTCCGCGAAGGTGCGCGTCACCGGCCTGTCACCCGCCGGTGAGCAGTACATCAACTTCGAAGGCGTCTCAGATCAGGGCCCGTTCCTCAAGGACGGCGCCGTGATCTCTGAGGGTGCGCAGGTGCCGGTGACGTTGGCCAAGCTGTTAGCTGATGCCGATGGTCTGCTGGCGCAGGTGGATCCCAAGAAGCTGGAGCTCATCAAGAAGGAACTGAGCCTGAGCAAGGAAGGCCCGCGCAAGCTCACCGAGATCATCGACGGCGGCACCTTCTTGCTGAGCACTCTGGATTCGGTGCTGCCCGAGACCACCAGCCTGCTCAAGACCAGCCGGGTGGTGCTCACCTTGGCCGCCGACAAGAACTCGGGCATCCACGCCACCGCCAACGAGCTGGGCCGCACCCTGCGCGGCATCGAGAAAATGCAAAACGGCTACCGCACCCTCGTCGATCAAACCCCCAAGACCCTGGGCGCCGTCGACAACCTGTTCGCCGACAACTCCGACACCATGGTGACCCTGCTGGGTAATCTCGCAACCGCCTCACGGCTGCTCTACTTGCGCGTTCCTGCCCTCAACGCCCTGTTCCCCAACTATCGGGCCTCGGTGTTCGACGCGCTGATGAGCATCATGCACGACGGCGGCATCTGGGCCACAGCAGATCTGTACCCGCGCTACGTCTGTGACTACCCGACACCGCGGCTGCCGCTGTCGGCCGCCGACTACCCCGAGCCGTTCCTCTACGCCAACTACTGCGCGGACACGGATCCGGCCGTCCTGATTCGCGGTGCCAAGAATGCGCCGCGACCTGCTGGGGACGACACCGCCGGACCTCCCATGGGCGCCGATATGGGTAAGAAGGCCGACCCGACACCGAAGGGCCGCTTCCAGGTACCCACCACCTATGGTGGACCGACACTGCCGATCGAACCGCCGAACTGACACCTGACCTGCGAATCAGATTCAAGGAGCTACTACCGTGGTCACCATGACCAAAGATGACGTCGATTCCACAAGCGACGCCGAGGCGGACAAGGTCGACGAGAAAGACGCCGCGGACACTTCCGCGGAAACCGACCCAACCGAGGCCGACGACGTCGACGCGGCAGAGGAGTCTGATTCGGACGCACCCAAGGCCGACGACGATGCGGATTCTTCCGGAACGTCGTCGTGGGTGCGTTATGCCGCGATCGGAGCCTTCGCGGCAATCCTGGTCGGGGCTCTCGTGTTCTCGGGTGTCGTGGGCATGAAGGTGTGGAGACAGCACCAGATCGATGCGGCCGGAGAGCAGGCACAGGCCGTCGCGGTCGCCTATACAGAGGTCTTGACCAGCGTCGAGTCAGACAAGATCGACGAGAACTTCCGGCAGATCCTCAACGGAGCCACCGGTAAGTTCAAGGACGATTTCACCCAGGCAAGCATCCAATTGCGGCAGCTGCTCATCGACAACAAGTCGGGAGCAGAGGGCAAAGTCGTGAACTCGGCAATCGAGTCCAAGTCCACGGACAAAGTCGTGATACTGATGATGGTCGATCAGAGCGTCAAGAACGTTAATGTGCGTGATCAACGTGTCGACAAGAATCGAATGAAGATCACGATGGTGAAGATCGACGGTCGCTGGCTCGCAAGCGACCTGACGTACCTCTAGGTCGGCCAGGAAAGGTCATCATGCGGATTTCTCAACTCTTGGTCCGAGGAGTTGCCGGGGCGTGTGCCGTCGCGCTGGCAATCAGCAGCGCGCCGTTGGCGTCAGCGTCGGCGCAGTCCTTCTGCGGCGAGCTCGGCGGTAATTTCGACGGGCTCTACTGCCACACCGTGGTGACCTCGCCGCGTAAGGCAGATCGCGATATCAAGGTCGCCATCCCCGAATTGGTGGACAGCAACCCCGCCATCCGCGAGTACCTGCGCAACTTGTACAACAACTGGAAAGCCAAGGGCGCTGACATGATTCAGGACAGCTATGGCGAGGAGAACTTCCAGATCTTCAACCACGGCAGCACCACATCGATCGTGTTTCACGAGGACTACCACGCCAACGGCCCGCAGGTGAACAACGCCTACCGCACGTTCAACTACGACGGCGGTAAGCGCCTGGTGCTCGCCGACATTCTCAAGGGCGGCGATCTGAATGCCATCCCGCCGATCGCCGAGCCGTTCATCATCGAGGCACTGGATCGGGCCGCGCCGGGGCACACCCCACAGACCTATCCGTTCACGCCCGACCGGTGGACTCCGGACAAGGTGTATTCCGGCGCGTACAAGGCCTGGGCGCTGACACCGGACGAGCTGATCATCTACATGCCGGATTACCCAGTCGCCCACGACTACCCGATCGATTACTCCCCCGGCCAGCGGGTGTACTCGATGGATGGCGGCACTGTCGAAGCGCACATCCCGATTGGCGCCATCGCCCCGATCCTGAAGCCCGGGTACGGCGGCTAGAACGCAATGGGTGATGCCCGCCTACGAGCGACAACGCTTGTAGGCGGGCATTTTCCGTCTTAGGAGGATTACTCCACGCGTTCAAGTACGGCGCTGGCCCCGTGGCCACCGGCTGCGCAAATGCCCAACAGTGCGGTGCTCTTCCCGCTGAGCGCGAGCTCGTTCGCCATAGTGGTGACCATGCGGGCGCCGGTGGCGCCGAACGGGTGGCCGATCGATACCGAGCCGCCGTGCACATTCACCTTGTGGATATCGGGCGTGCCCACGGCCTCAGAACGCCCCAGCCGGTCGGCGGCCCACTTCTTGGAGCCGAGCGCCTCCAGCACCGAAAGAGTCTGGGCGGCAAAGGCTTCGTGGATATCGACATAGTCGACATCGGCGAGAGTCAACCCCGCCTTCTCCAGCGCGCGGGGCATCGAGATCGCGGGGCCGATGAGCACCTCGTCGGCGGGGTCGACGCTGACATAGCTCCAGGACCGGATGGCGGCCAGCGGCTGCAGGCCGAGTGCCCGCGCCTTCTCCTCGCTCATCAGCAGCACCGCGGCGGCGCCGTCGGTCAGCGGGCTGGCGTTACCCGCGGTCACCGTGCCGTCGCGATTGAACACCGGTTTGAGCGTTGCGAGTTTCTCGACGCTGGTGTTTTCGCGGACCAGGCCGTCGCGGGTGACACCATTGACGGGCACTACCTCACGGTCGAAACGTCCCGACTTGATGGCGGCAGCTGCGCGATGGTGCGAGCGGACCGCGAACTCGTCCTGCGCCTCGCGGGTAATGCCGTGGATCTTGGCCATCTTGTCGGCGGACTCCCCCATCACCTCACCGGTGGTCCGCTCTTCGATCTTGGGTCGCCGCGGCAGCAGTCCGGTGAACGGCGCCAGGCTCAGAGCGGCGTCGAGGTAGTCCTTTGGCTTGGGCTTACCCAGCGCCAGCGGGGCTGCCGCGTGAATGAGCTTCTGCGGCAAGTTGACTCCGGCATTGGAGGTGGAGTCGGAACCGCCGGCAATCATCACGTCGTACTCACCGCGCTCGATCGCGGCGGCCGCCGTGGTGATGGCCTGCAGGCCGGAGGCACATGCACGGGTGACGGTGTGTCCCTCGACGCCGTGCCCAAGCTTGAGATCGAGCGCGATCTCACGAGCGATGTTCGGCGCACCCGCCGGCAGGATCACCCCGCCCCAGACGATGGCCTCAATCTCGTTCGAGGAGATCTTGGTGTTGTCGAGCAGACCACGCACGGCCTCGTCGGCCAATGCGATGGTGTCGATGCGGGTGAAGTCACCGAAAGCACGGACAAAGGGAGTGCGCGCGCCCGCGACGATGACGGCGCGACGCTGAGCAGGTGCGGTCATGGCCGCGAGCTTACTCGCGAGTCAGTTCTTTGTTTACACGGGTACTGGGTTCGTAAATCGGCCCGGGTTGCGCCATGGCCCCACGTCGCATCAGGCATTGGGCCGCTCGGTGAGTGCCGCTCCCGCAGCGATTTCCAGCGCGGCGAAAAACCCTGTGGGCCAAGGCTGCACTCGCCGTTCGAACCCGCCGGACAACAACCGCGTCAGCCCCATGCCATAGCTGGCGTAACGAACAGCGGCACGAAGACCGGCTGATCGCGGGCCGTCATCACCGGCCTGCGCCAGGGCCAGCGCGAAGGCCAGGGGGATGCCTCCGTACACGGCGCGAACCTCGGTACGCGATTCACTGGTCGGCGCGTCGCCGCCGAACATCTGCGGCACCAGTGCGGGTTTCACGAGGGCGAAGATGCCGATTCCCGCATAAAAACCGGCTGCCGCTTTGCGCAGTGACGCGTTATGACTCATGGAGGCGATGCTGCCAGGATGACGCGGCCCTGACACTGCCAATCGGTGCCAGATCCCGCCGGATCCATGCCAACCATTGTTGGAGTGCATGCGAACACGGGCCGCTGTCAGGAAATCCGCACCCGACAGCGGCCCCCGTGTGGGCTAGGTACCCGCGCCGGGGCTGGCCGAGCCATCCGCGGTGTAGGACTTGGCTCCGGTTCCGGCCAGCTGGCCGCCCTCGACAATCAGGTATTCGTCACGGATGGGCCGGCGCTCAAAAAAGTCTTCGAGGATTTCCCGGGTACCGGCCGCATACCTGGCCTGCGCCGACAGCGTGGTGCCGGAGACATGCGGCGTCATCGCCTCGTGGGGCATGGTGCGCCATGGATGATCGGGGGCAGGCGGCTGCGGGTACCAGACGTCGCCGGCGTAACCGGCCAGCTGTCCGCTACGCAATGCATCGACCACCGCATCACGAACCGTGATCTCGGCACGCGCGGTGTTCACGATGTACGAACCGCGCCGCATGGAATTGATCAGGTTTGCGTCGAACAGGTGATACGTCTGTGGGTGCAGCGGGGCATGGATGTCGACGATGTCCACAGAGCTGACCAGGGAGTGCACGTCTGGGTGATAGGTGAGCCCCAGCTCCTGCTCCACCTCGGCAGGCAATCGACGAGTGTCAAAGTAATGCAGCCGCACGTCAAATGGCTTGAGCCGACGCATTACTGCCTGCCCGATGCGCCCCGCCGCGATGATGCCGACATCGAATCCCTCAAGGTCGTAGGCGCGTTCAACGCTGTCGGCGATGTTCCAGCCGCCGTCGACCACCCACTGGTGCGACGGAAGGTAATTGCGCACCAGTGCCAGGATCTGCATGACGGCATGCTCAGCCACACTGATGCTGTTGCAGTACGTCACCTCGGCGACAGTGATACCCGCCTTGATCGCCGCATCCAGGTCAACATGGTCCGAGCCGATCCCCGCCGTCAATGCCAGCTTCAACTTGGGCGCCTTGGCAATTCGCTCCGCACTGAGATATGCGGGCCAGAAGGGCTGCGAGATGACCACATCGGCGTCGGGCAACTCCTTCTCAAACACCGAGTCGGGCCCATCCTTGTCGGAGGTAACCACTAGCTCGTGCCCCTGCGCCTCCAGGTAACGCCGCAGACCAAGTTCCCCGGACACGCATCCCAGCAGCTCGCCCGGGGTGAAATCGATGGCCGACGGGGTAGGCAGAGTCTGCCCATCGGGATAGCCGCCGATGACCGGGATCGAATCCCGGGCGTACACAGGCGGATAACCCGTCACCGGGTCGGGGTAGAGCACACACAAGATCTTCGCCATGACCACTCCTCCACGGCGGTCGTATGGCCGCCAGTTCTCTTGATGCAGATGGCTTTCCAGTCATCCGACGCGTTCATTTCGACGCATCTTCAGTGTCCGGCGCGCTGTGGCGAGGTGTCCAAGACCAAGTTCCGACCACCCAATAGGCGGAGCCGATCAGGGCTGGTCGAGCGGTGCCGCCGTCTGCGCCAGTGCGCGCGCCAAGAGAGACGCGGGCTCACCCGCAGTACGCACCAGCGCGACCGGTGAGCCAAGCCGCGGTGCTTGCAGCTCCACGACTCGAGCCCCTGCCGGCGCAGGTACGGTGGCGAACCAGGTCCGTGCGACGATGGCCGCCCAACGACCGGTCCCGACGAGGGCCAGCAGTGTCGCGACGGAATCAGCCTCCAGGCGAGGCGATACAGCGAGTCCATGCTCGGCAGCAGCCTCATCGATGCGATCGCGGTCGCGCATACCCTTGTGCAACAAGCACATTGGCAGACTTAGCGCTTCCGACCAGTCGATCGGATCAGGAGCGTCACGCAGCAACCCCTCGCCCGCCACCAGCACGTAGCGCTCCTCGTAAAGCCGGGTTAGCTCGAGCCCTTCGGTCTGCAACCCGTCGTCGTAGACCACACCCGCGTCGAGTTCGAACCGGCGGATGCGGTCCAGGATCTCCGTGGAGCGCAGGCTGGACTCGATCCGTACCCGCACCAGCGGGTGTTCAGCACAGAAAGCATCGGCCATCAGCGCCACACGGGTGGCCGCCCCGGGCACCACACCCAACCGCAGCTCACCGGTGAGTCCGCTGCGCAAGGCCGTCACCTCATGCTCCAGCGCGTCACGGTCCGCGAGAATCCTTCGTGCCCAAAGGACCAGGCGCTCTCCCTCCGGAGTCAAGCCCTCAAAGTTCGACCCCCGCAGGACCAGCGGGACACCCAGCTCGTGCTCGAGCTTGCGGATGGCCTCCGACAGCGCCGGCTGGGATACGTAGCACGCCGACGCCGCGCGGGCGAAGTGTCGTTCCCGCGCCAGCGCCACGAAATATTCAAGCTGACGGAACTGCATAACTCGTTCTACCACCAGCGATCGGTACCGCCTATCGACTCAGCGGCAATGTCTCTTGGACAGGTTCAGTGCTGAACTCACACACTGGTTGCCATCATCACCACCAAGGCTTGGGAGCACACCCGTCCGGATCGCCACGATCACCGGCACGCATTCCGGGTAGGCGCAGGTTTGGCTCTCCCCGGGGCGGTGCTGCTGGTCTTCGGACGGCCCGAGTTACTGGTGTACATCGTCTTCGGTTCTTTTACCGGAATCTACGGCCGCACCGAATCCGGCTGGCGCCGAGCATGTCACCAGATCCAGGCGGGGACTCTCCTCTGCGTGGGAGTCGCTCTCGGCGTGCTGCTTTCGTCGCTGCATGTCAGAACCTGGATGCTGGTCGCGGTTGAGGTGACATTCGCGATGGCCGGATCGGTAACGGCCGACGCGTTACGCCTGCGGCCGACGGGGCCCTTCTTCTTCCTCTTCGCCACAGGCGCCACGGCCACCGTGCCAGCGGGTCTGATCGCCCCGCTGGGCGCCATCGGACTGTGCCTGTCGACGGCATTGCTGTCGATTCTGATCGGTCTCATCGGATCATCCGGCGAGACCCCGACGCCGCGTGTGAAGCGTGGTCGCGTCCCGCCCGATGTCGGCATGCATGCGCTGCGCTACGCGCTGGCCGTCGCCGCAGCGGGCGGGACCGGACTGCTGCTGGGCTTCGATCACGCCAACTGGGCGATGGCCGCCGCTGCCGTACCACTGTCCGCGATCGACGTCGAACGGCCGTCAGATCGAGAACTTCAGGGAGTGCTGGCACGGGCAGCCCATCGGACCGCAGGAACTGTAGCGGGCCTGATACTCACCGGAGTGCTTATGACGCTGGGCCTTCCGGCTGTCGGGGTAGGCGCACTGGTGATTGCGCTCTTGTTCCCCACCGAGCTGTTTATGGCTCGCCACTACGCGCTGGCAGTTGGCTTCTTCACTCCGCTGGTAATGCTGATGACCGAATTAGCCGACCCCGCAGATCCGTTCACCCTGATCCTGTACCGCGGCCTGGACACCGTGATCGGCGTCGCCGCCGGGGTGACAGCCGCCGCGTTGGTAGGCAGACGGGATGCCAAGCGCCGCTAGACCCGCGCCAGATCCTTGGCTAGACGAGTGGCACCAACGCTCATGTAACCGCCGGTCAGCACTACCAACGCGGCAGCACTGACGCGAGGAATGTCGCCTCGGATCAGATGCGCGGTGCCGTGCACAGTGTCGGTGACGTCGACCATCAGCGCGAGCCGCTGCCACCGGAATTGCTCAGAGGTGGGCGAGGTCAGGTAGCCGAGACCGAGAGCAACCGCGCGAACACCGAATATCCTTGTCATGTAGACCAGTTCGGGTGTCACGGAGACGCGGCTGACCTTGGCGAGCACGTTGGGCGCAGCCAGGGAGACGACGCCCAACACGATCCTTCCGATGGCCAGGCCCCGCAGCGCACCCGCGAGACTGCCGTTGGCAGATTCTGGAGTCATATGGGCCATCGTGCCAACAGCCAATTCATCAAACCGGTCGTTGCGTGCCAGATGTGCTCGAAATCAGGACATCCGGTCTAGAGAATTTCGTCGACGGCCTCGGTCGGGCGTGCCATGCGAGTGCCCTTGGCGGTCACCACGAACGGACGCTGAATCAACCGGGGATGCGCAACCATGGCGTCAAGAAGTGCATCGT
Organism: Mycobacteroides sp. H001; assembly: GCF_001440005.1. NCBI lineage: Bacteria > Bacillati > Actinomycetota > Actinomycetes > Mycobacteriales > Mycobacteriaceae > Mycobacteroides > Mycobacteroides sp. H001. Next base: position 96,670 of record NZ_LJYH01000034.1, on the reverse strand, counting down.
CGGAGGCGTCCGCAAGGCCGAGTTCCTTGTATTCGGCCTCACCGGTGCGCACCGCCTCACGCACAGTGAGATCCGCGTCCTTGATCAGCTTTTTCAGCTGCGCCTTGGTGAGTACATCATCGAGGTACTTCACGATGGTCACGGTGGCGCCCGCCTCCTCGAGACGTGTCAGCGCCTGTCGAGACTTCGTGCACCTGGGATTGTGGTAAATCGTCGCGTCCACGCATTCAACCTACACAGGTAGCCCCGATAGATCTCTTCTGTCACAAGGGTTTCTGGCGCCACATCACCCGAGCCACTTGTCGGTGGGCAAGGTTAGTGTTCGAACATGCATTCGATTGGAGTGTTGGAGGCGGCGGTTGATGCCTTCTGTGCTGATGCGGTCGATGCGTTGAGCGCTGCTGAGGCGTTGGTGGTGTTGGCCCGGTTGGAGGTGGTGCAACGTCGGCTCGGAGCCGCCGGACTGGGATTAGTTCCGAGGGTGATTACCCAAGCCTCACCGGTCGGACTCGGCGGCACCTCACATGCCGATGTGTTGTCGCGGCGGTTGCATATCAGCAAGGGTGCGGCCCGGCGCCGGATCGCCGATGCCGAACAGTTGGCGCCCCGACGGGCGGTGACCGGCGAGGCGTTGGCGCCAGTGTTGCCGAATATCGCTGCGGCCTATGCCCGGGGTGAGATCGGGGACGAACACGTGCGGATCGTGCGGCAGTTCTTCAACAAGCTGCCGGTGGTGGTCGATGCGCCGACCCGTGAGGCCGCCGAACAACAACTGGTCACCATGGCCGCACAGTTTGGGCCCGAGCACCTCCGGGTGGGCGCCGACCGCATGATGGCCTTGCTGAACCCAGACGGACAGTTCTGCGATACCGATCGGGCACGCCGTCGTGGGGTCAGCATCGGACAACAAGGCTTTGACGGCATGTCACCGATCTCCGGATTGTTGGATCCGGAAACCCGCGCCTACCTGGATGCGGTGTTCACCAAACTGGCCGCACCCGGCATATGCAACCCGAACGACCAAACACCACTGGTCAATGGGGAACCCACACCCGAAGCCGGCGAAAGCGATCGACGATCGTCGGCCCAACGCCACCACGACGCCCTGCGGGCCTGCCTGCGATCCACCCTGGCCAGCGGCGACCTAGGCTCACACCACGGCCTACCGGTGACCGTCATCGTCACGACCACACTCGCCGAGATCGAAGATGCCGCCGGGATCGCGATTACCGGCGGCGGCACCCGGCTACCCATGGGCGATGTCATCCGCATGGCCACCCACGCACACCACTACCTGAGCATCTTCGACGACAACGGCCGCCCCCTACACCTAGGAAGCTCCAAACGCATCGCCTCAGCAGATCAACGGATCGTGTTGCACGCCAAAGACCGCGGCTGCACCCACCCCGATTGCACCACCCCCGGATACCTGCGCCAAGCCCACCACATCAGCGAATGGGCCGCCGGCGGTGGCACCGACATCGACAACCTCACCTTCGCCTGCGCACCGCATCACCGCCTCCTCGACCACGGCTGGACCACCCGAAAACACACCGACGGCACCACCGAATGGATACCCCCACCACAACCAGAGATCGGTGCTTCAGAGCTTCCGGGTCAGGCTGGGCATGATGACGTCGTTCACCAGGGTGCGAACGGTGTTGGCCGTCGGCGATCTCACGGGCATCAACGAACGGAACACCAAGTACCCCGGTAATAGATCCCAAAGCTCCTCATTGATGGCGGCCGCCTCGATCTCGCCGCGTTCCACAGCTGCGGTAAGTACGTCATCGAGCAACAACTTGCGCTGATCGATGAACTTCGTCCGAAATGCCTTGGTCAAGTCTGGGTTTCGCTCAATCTCGATCAGCAGACCACGCATGACGGGTGTATTGCGCCGAACGTCAGCGAGCGCGTTCATCCCGATCTGCAGCAGATCCTCGCGTAGCGAACCGGTATTTGGCCGGATCAGCTGCGCACGCATTCCCTCGATGAAGGCTGCCAGCACCAGTTCCGCTTTCGACGGCCAACGCCGATAGATCGTCGCCTTACTCGCCTTCGACTCCGCGGCGACCTCGTCGACCGACAGCCGGTCGTACCCATGCTGCTGCAGCAGTCGCAGGGTGACAGCGAGCAGCTCCACCTCGCGCGGCGTCCACTGGGAGGCCTGTCGCTTCTTCGCCGCCTTAGTCAACCCCGTTGACACGCCATTCGTCATGGGAGTACGGTACCGTACCGTTCTACACAAGTCGGTCAGCGACTATCGAGAGGGCGTGGACGCTGGTGCAGGGCTGGTTCTGGAGTTTCCTCAAACGCTGGTGGACATTCGTCGTCGCGGCGGCCGTGGTGGCAGTAGTGGCCTTCGGAGTGACACGGCTGCACGGCATTTTCGGTTCAAACATCGAACTGTCACGTCCTGGCACCGAGGCCATGGAGAACACCAACTACAACCCCAAACGCGTCCTTCTCGAGGTCTTCGGTACGCCGGGAAGCACCGCCACCGTCAACTTCCTCGATGAGATGGCTCAGCCGCATCGCGTCGACAACGCCGCCCTGCCCTGGTCTCACGAGCTCGTGACCAACGACCCCACCTTGTTCGCCGACCTGCGCGCACAGGGCAGTGGTGACGTGACGGGCTGCCGCATCACCGTCGACGGCATCGTCAAAGACGAAAGGACTGTCACCATCGTGAATGGCTACACCACCTGCCTGGACAAGTCCGCATGAGCGCCGGTCACGCCCAAGAATCGCGGGCAGCGAGGATCATCCGCAGGCTCGCGGTGCCAATTGTGTTGTTCTGGGTGGCCATCGCGGCGGTGACCAACGCCACCGTGCCTCAATTGGAGGTGGTGGGTGAAGAACGGTCCGCCCCGCTGAACGCCGCCGATGCTCCGTCGACACTGGCGATGAGGCATATCGGCAAGGTTTTCAACGAGTTCGACTCGGACAGCTCGGCGATGGTTGTCCTCGAGGGCGACAAACCCCTTGGCGCGGAAGCACATCAATACTACGACACACTGGTGCAGCGACTGAAGGATGACCGCGAGCACGTGCAGCACGTCGCCGACTACTGGGGCGATCCGATCACGGCAGGCGGCTCCCAGAGCAAGGACGGCAAGGCCGCCTACGTACAGGTCTATGTCGCCGGTAATCAGGGCGAGGCGCTTTCCAATGAGTCCGTCGACGCCGTGCGTCGCATTGTGGCTGACACACCAGCTCCAGACGGGGTCAAGGCCTACGTGTCCGGTGAGGCTCCCACCATCACCGATCAGTTCGAGGTAGGTAACGCAGGTTCCGCCCAAGTCACGATCATCACCTTCGCCGTTATCGCGATCATGCTGCTGGTCGTGTACCGATCACTCACCACCACGGCACTGGTTCTGGTAACAGTCCTGGTGGAACTGTCGGCGGCCCGCGGAATCGTTGCAGCACTGGGACATACGGGTGTCATTGGCCTCTCGACATATGCCACGAATCTGCTGACCATGCTCGCCATTGCCGCCGGTACCGACTACGCCATATTTTTCGTCGGCCGTTATCAAGAGGCACGCTCGGCCGGTGAGGATCGCCTGGCCGCCTACCACACGATGTTCAAGTCCACCGCGCACGTGATCGTCGGATCGGGTCTCACGGTCGCGGGCGCACTACTCTGCCTGTCGTTCACACGGTTGCCCTACTTTCAGACTCTGGGCCTGCCCGCAGCGCTCGGGGTGTTGGTGACATTGGCGGCGGCCCTCACCATGGCACCGGCCGTGATGGTAATCGGAAGCCGTTTCGGGCTGCTGGACCCCAAACGCGCAATGCGTACCCGCGGCTGGCGCCGTATCGGCACCGCAATCGTGCGCTGGCCCGGACCTATTCTCGTCGTCTCATGCATCGTCACGCTTGTTGGATTGCTCGCATTGCCAGGGTACAAAACCACTTACGACGGCCGCATCTACATGCCGGGCTCGGTTCCGTCCAACGTGGGGTACGCCGCCGCCGAGCGACATTTCTCCGTCGCACGCCTGAACCCCGAGCTTCTGATGATCGAAACCGATTTCGATATGCGTAACCCCGCGGGAATGGTCTTGCTGGAACGCGTCGCCAAATCTGTTCTACATGCCCGCGGCGTGGCCCTGGTCCAATCGATCACCCGCCCGCTCGGAACACCGATCACCCACTCCTCTATTCCCTTTCAGATCAGTGCATCAAGTGCCAGCCAGCTGATGAATCTCTCGCAGCAGGAGAACCAGGCCCTGTATCTGTCCCAACAGGCCGATCAGATGACGCGGACCATCGCCGTGCTGAAACAGCAGCTGGCACTTCAACAACAAAGTGCGGCCATCACGCATGAACAAACCCAGGGATTCCAGCAGACCGTGGCGGTCGCACAGGACCTGCGGGACAAGATCGCGAACTTCGATGACCAGTTCCGGCCCATACGCAACTACTTCTACTGGGAGCCGCACTGCTTTGACATCCCCTTCTGCGCGGCGTTGCGATCCATCTTCGACGCCCTCGACGGCATCGACGAACTCGTCGACGCACTCCAATCGGTCACCGGGAGCCTCGACAAGCTCGACGCGCTACAGCCCGAGCTGGTCGGCCTACTGCCGCCCCAGGTCGCGATTCAAGAAAAGAACCGCGACCTGACCCTGTCCAACTACGCCATCAACAACGGCACCAATACCCAAAACGAGGAGTCCACCCGCACTGCAACAGAGTTGGGCAAGGCCTTCGACGACGCCAAGAACGACGACTCCTTTTACCTGCCCCCGGAGGCGTTCGATAACCCCGCGTTCAAACGCGGCATGAAACTGTTCATGTCCCCGGACGGCAAGGCCGCCCGCATGACCATCACTCACCAAGGCGACCCCCAGACTACTGAGGGCATCGCACACATTGACGCGATCAAAGAGGCGGCCTTCGATGCCGTCAAGGCAACACCATTGGCTGACGCCAAGATCTATGTGGCGGGAACCGCCTCGGCGTACAAGGACATCGCCGACGGCCAGAAATACGATCTGCTGATGGCCGCGCTGGCCTCGCTCGGCCTCATCCTGCTCATCATGATGTTCCTCACCCGCAGCCTGGTCGCGGCACTCGTGATCGTGGGGACCGTCGCACTGTCGCTGGCCGCATCGTTCGGGATGTCAGTAGTGGTGTGGCAGTACATCTTCGGCATTCCGTTGTATTGGGTCATCTTCCCGCTGGCCGTCATAATCTTGCTGGCGGTCGGAGCAGACTACAACTTGCTGCTGATATCCCGATTCAAGGAGGAAACGGGCGCGGGCCTGAAGACAGGAATCATCCGCGCCATCGCCGGCACCGGCGGCGTCGTCACCGCCGCGGGCTTGGTCTTCGCGGTAACGATGTCGTCCTTCATCTTCAGCGATCTGCGCGTGCTCGGCCAGATCGGTACCACCATCGGCCTCGGCCTGCTGTTCGACACCCTGGTGGTGCGCTCGTTCTTGACCCCGGCGATCGCCACCATGCTGGGCCGCTGGTTCTGGTGGCCCCTCAACGTGCGCACGCGTCCAACTCCCAAACCCTTTGGGCCAAAACCAGTTGCACCCGATGACGCGACCGGACCGATCTCGGTGGGCACATAGCGCCTACCTGGCCGGTTCTGCGACTCAGTCACCCGCAACACGCATCGCGTGGTGCGCCCGACGTAACAACGGGTAAGCGATCACGATGAGCAGGACACCTAACGGCCAGCCCATAAGGACTCGCGCCGCAGCCAGCGCCGACAAGCTGTCCGTGTCGTAGAGATCTTGCTGCACAACGAATCGCGCGGCATTGGCAAGCACTCCCGAAAATGTCATCAGTACGTACGCCAGGAATGCCGGCGGAACACTGCGCCAACGCGTCCCGTGGTCAAGCAGCCAACCCCACGCACAGCCCGCCAAAGGCCATCGCATCAGGATTGACACCGTTCCCGCAATCGCCGCGAGCAGACTTCTCCAGATTCCTATGACGAAATAGCCTCGCGCATCGCCCATTCCCCACGCAACGAGTAGCGCAACACCCACGGAAGCGGCCCCTATCAATGCGCCACGGGCCGTCCTGCCCATTGCGATCTGAAAGCACACGATCGCCAGGGAAGTTCCCAGGGCTGCGACGCTTGCCACCAATAATCCAGCTCCCGGCGCAAGGACCGCGAACACCGCCGTGGGAAACGCCGCGTGCAAGATCGCTGCCGCGCCACCCAGCCGACGAACCAGCACACGCCACAATGCGGCGTCACTGCTGGCCGTCTCGCTTTTTTCGGGTTCGCCTAACATCTCGACCTGAATGTACACAACTGTGCACAAAACGGTCAAGATGCTTGGCCTCTTGGCCCAAATATGCTGGGCTCTAATCAGTCTCGCGGTAGCGAGAGCGTACGACCTATCTCGGCGATCACCTCGGCGCGCAACGCTTCATCATCCATATCTGCCAGCCCAAACCCCGCACGCAAAACTGGACCGAGCAGACGCCAGCCGTACTGCAGCGCCGTCGCATGCGCCGCGGCAAGCTGCGCCCCACGCTCGGTGGGAAAGTTGGGGCGCGCTTGATCCAGGACCCACTCCATTCCTGGTCTGCGTTCCTGCAGCTCGGCGATCGGATAGCCATCAAGGGCAGACCGCACCAGAACGCGCATGTGCAGGTCGCCGAGTTCCTGGCGCTCCGCGTCCAACTCGCCAGATGCAGCCAGCTCGACGCCCCTATCGGCGAGATGCTGCAGTGTGGCGGCCAATAACTGCTGTTTAGTACCGAAATATCGGTGTATCAAACTGTGATTGACGGCCGCATGCGTCGCCACATCACGCAATGAGGTCGAACTAGGCCCCTTCGCGGCGAAGAGTTCTGCAGCTGAAGCAAGGATGGCCTGCACGATCTCGGCACGGCCGAGCGGCCTATCGTGATCCGGCTCGCGTTTGCTCATGGCAACCGCGCCCATCGGCATATGGCAGCTGTCGCCGGATCGGTCAGCTGAAACAGACGCTGTGGGGTGGCAGATAACACAACACAACAGTCTAGAGGGCCCGAATCGGGCTCAGGATGCTTAGCCTCCGTGGTTCGTCCGCGTTAGCCGTGGCGGATCAACGAACGCTCAACGGGAACGCACTGATTCCCCGCAGCGCCGCATTGGATGTGTAGGTGGGCTCAGCGACCATGTGGGCGTGGGGAAACCGGGCAGTCAGAGCAGATAGCGCGAGCCTTGCTTCCAGCCGCGCCAACGGGGCACCCAGGCAGAAGTGCGGACCAAGGCCGAACGCCAGGTGTTTGGCATCGGAACGCCGTGGGCGGAAAGTGTCAGCGTCCTCGTAGACAGCCGGATCACGTTGTGCCGCAGCAAGAAGTATCAAAACCAATTCCCCCTCCGGCAAGGTGGCCGCACCGGCGGTCATGTCCTGCGCCGCGGTACGCATGACCATCTGTACGGGAGGGTCGAAACGCAGTGTCTCTTCGACCACCGCCGAGGCATACTCCGCGTCGGCTCCCAGTTCCCGCCAGTGCCGCGGCTGACGCAACATGGCCAGCGCCGCGTTCCCGATCAGGTTGACCGTGGTGATGTGGCCGGCCAGGTACAAGATCACACACATGGTGACGATCTCCTCGTCGGTGAGGCGATCGCCACCGGCTTCGGCATCGATGAGCGCCGACAGCAAGTCCGAGCCGGGGTGACGTCGCCGCGAGGCAACCAGCTCCGAGAAATAGGCACGCATGTCCGCATCTGCCTGTACTTGAGCGGTGTTATCCGGGGCCTCACCGGTGAGAGCGAACACGAGTCCGGGTGAGCCGTTGAGCAGCTTGGTCGTGTCAACCACCATCGACTCATCGCCGGGCGGGACCCCCAGGATCCGTGAGATCACGGTCACCGGCAGCGGGTACGCGTAATCGGCAATAAGATCGAATGTGCCCATTTCTGCTGCACTGTCGAGTAATTCGTCGATGAGCACCTGAACACTCTCGGTCATCGCATTGACGACCTTGGCGTTGAACGCCTTCTGGACGAGGCCGCGCAGCCTGGCGTGGGCCGCCCCGTCCAGACCCAGAAGTGACGGCTCGCGTGCAGGCGCCGGACTACCCGTCCGCTGGCGTATATGGGCGTGGCGAGCGTCCGAGGAGGCCAGCGGATGTCGAAGCATGGCATTGCAATCATCGAAAGTCGCCAGCACGCTGACCGGCAGGCCCTGCGGGCGCACAGCGCCAGTCCTGGCCAACTCCCGGATTTCTCCATAGAGCGGATAGGGATTCGCCCTATCGCCCTCATCCAGGAGACGGCGGAGCAGCGGATCTACGTCAGTTTGTACACGCATGTCTACATAATGCACATCCCTGCTGAGATGGGCCTGTGAAAAGCGCGCCGCCTAGCCGGGCTGGGTCCACGGCTCCGTAGGCAGCGGGGCCCCAGTCTCCAAGAACGACTTGAGGTTTGACAGCACCGCAGCCCATCCGCCGCTGGCCTGGGCGTACTCCGACGGGTCCGCAAGGTCGGCGTGCTGAACGGTCAGCCGCACGATGTCCTGATACGGCTGAATCAGGAAGGTGACGGTGGATACGGGAGCGTCGGCACCGCCGGCCGGGTCGGCCCACGTAGTGACCAGCTTTCGGGGCGGATCGGCCTCCACGACCGTGCCGACGACGTCGGCGACGCCGGACCCGTCCACCCGCTGATGCTCCCAACGTGAACCCTGCTGCCAGTCAGACACATTCGAGTGCCCCCAATACCGGCCGCTGAGTTCGGGGTCGGTAATGGCCTGCCACACCTTCTCGGGCGTGCTGTTGATGTAGGTGGTGTAGACGAAAGTTGGTTGCGACATCTCCGGCTCCTCGGCTCGCTGCTTGAAAGCGCTCAACGCCCGCAGCCGCGGGCGTTCGAACTTGTCAATCCACCGTTCCTGAATCTCATGCAGTGGAACGGGATTGAGATAGTGCAGCTTCTCCCGGCCCTGTCGCACGGTAGTAATCAGGTTGGCAGATTCCAGTACGCCCAGATGCTGAGTCGCCGATTGCCGCGTCATCCGAACGCCGTCGCACAGCTGACTGAGGGTCTGGCCGTTACGTTCATGCAGCCGGTCCAGCAGCTCCCGCCGAGTCCGGTCGGCGAGCGCCTTGAAGACCATGTCCCAATGAGAATGGCCGGGCGCTGGCTGCACCCGGCCATTATGCAGGTATTTACCTGCCTATTGCAACGGGGGCCTCACGCGAGACCTTTACCTTGCTGAATCGCACACCCTTGTCGGCGACCTTGCCGTACTTGAGGACGGGCAGCTCACGGAAGTAGTTCTGGTACGAGCGCCACGGTGCCAGCGGCACCTGGTGCGGGACCGCGCTCTCCGCGCGGGTCACATACCCGGAAACCAAGTCCTCCAGGAACGGCAGCCGCTCAGTAGTCGGGGGCTCGACGGGCCACACCACCGTCTGGCCCTCTTTGTCCATGTACTTGAGCAAGCGGCAGGCGTACTGCGATACCAGATCGGCACGAAGAGTCCACGATGCGTTGGTGTAACCGAAGGTGAAGAGGAAGTTCGGCAGCCCGGTCAGCATCAAACCCTTGTAGCTCACCGAGTCCGCGGGGTTCACCGGAACACCGTCCACCACAGGCTTGAGCCCGCCAGCCAGCTGAACATTCAAACCCGTTGCGGTCACGATGATATCGGCCTCGAGCTCTTCGCCCGACTCCAGCAGGATGCCCTTGGGCGTGAACCGCGCGATGCGGTCGGTGGCTATGGAGGCAGTGCCCTTGCGCAGCGCGCGGAACAGATCCGAGTCCGGCACCACGCACAACCGCTGATCCCACGGGTTGTACTTCGGGGTGAAGTGCTTGTCCAGATCGAAGTCGGGCAGCTGTCGCTTCAGGAGTGCACGCAGGATGCCCTTCATGCGCTCCGGGTCGCGGCGGCTCGTCTGGTAGCTGATGAAGCTGACCATCTGGTTCTTCCACTTCACGATCGGGTACGCGATCGACGCCGGAAGCTTGCCCTGCAGCGCCACCGCGAGCGCGTCCGTCGACGGCAGCGACACCACGTAGGTAGGCGAACGCTGCAGCATGGTGACGTGCCCCGCGGTTCCGGCCATCGCGGGAACCAATGTCATGGCTGTCGCACCACTGCCGATGACAACGACCTTCTTGCCTGCGTAGTCCAGGTCCTCCGGCCAGTGCTGCGGATGGATCACCTGGCCGGTGAAATCTTCGACACCCTCGAACTCCGGCGTGAAGCCCTTGTCGTAGTTGTAGTAGCCGGTGCACGCCAGGAAGAACCGCGTGGTGAACTCGACGATCTCACCGGCATGCTCGGCCCGCACCGTCCAGAGTCCCTGCTCGGAGGACCACTCGGCGCCGACGACCTTGTGACCGAAGCGGATCTTCTTGTCCACGCCGAACTCGCGGGCGGTGTCGGTGACGTACTCACGGATGGAGGTTCCGTCAGCGATGCCCTTGGTGCTCGTCCACGGGCGGAAGTTGAAGCCCAGGGTGAACATATCGGAATCGGAGCGGATGCCCGGGTAGCGGAACAGGTCCCAGGTACCACCGATGCGCTCGCGCGCCTCGAGCACCACGAAGTCCTTGCCCGGCAGGTCACGGGCGACATGGCAGGCCATGCCGATCCCCGAGATTCCGGCGCCCACGATGACAATCTCGACATGTTCGGTCATGAGAGCTAGGCTATCGACGCAGTGTCGAGAAAGTCAACAGTGTGTCGATAACTTTATAGAATGCGCAGGTAGACGTGACAAAACCGGCAACGCGAGGCCGCAAAACCACGCGCCCCTCCGGGGACGAGCGGATACAGGCCATCCTGACCAACACCGAGGAATTGCTGGGGCAACGCCCACTGACGGATATCTCCGTCGATGATCTAGCGCGTGGAGCCGGCATCTCGCGGCCCACGTTCTACTTCTACTTCTCCTCCAAGGAGGCCGTACTCCTCACGCTGGCCGAGCGAATCATCGAAGAGGCCGACGCGAACGTCGCCGGGATCAACCCCGCGGCCATGACAAGCCCCGCCGAGTACTGGCGCGCCGTGATCAAGGCCTACTTCGACGCCTTCGGTTCTCACCGGGCCCTCACCGTCGCGTTGTCCAGCATGCAAGGAACAAGCCCCGAGCTGGATCAACGCTGGTCCGAAGTGACGGAGAACTGGGTCTCCAACACGACGCTGGGCATTGAGGCCGAACGCACTCGCGGCGCCGCGCCGAACACCATCCCGGCCCGCGATATCGCCATTGCTCTCAACCTCATCAACCAGGCGATGATGCGAGCCACCTTCACCGGGCAGCAGCCCGCGGTCGACGACGGCAAGGTGGTCGATACGCTGCTCCACGTCTGGCTCAATGCGATTTATGGAGGGGTCTGTGCGAATTCGTAGTGCGGTGCTGCACGCGGCACCGATCGAAAGGCCATACCGCGACACACACCCACTGAAAGTCGTTGAACTCGAGCTCGACCCACCGGGTCCCGGTGAGGTGCTGGTCCGGATCGAAGCCGCGGGGCTGTGTCACTCGGATCTGTCAGTCGTCGACGGCAACCGGATACGTCCGGTGCCCATGGCACTCGGACACGAAGCCGCCGGTGTCATCGCCGAAGTCGGCCCCGGTGTTCGCGACGTCTCCCCCGGCGACCATGTGGTGCTGGTGTACGTACCGAGCTGTGGCGCCTGCAGGTACTGCTCGTCGGGCCGCCCCGCGCTGTGCCCGGACGCCGCGGCGGCCAACGGCCGCGGTGACCTCATCCGCGGGGGTACCAGACTGCACGGCCTCGACGGCTCCGAGGTCCGGCATCACCTGGGCGTCTCAGGCTTCGCCGATCATGCCGTGGTGGACCGTAATTCGGTGGTCGTCGTCGACAAAGACGTACCACTGGACACGGCAGCGCTGTTCGGGTGCGCCATGCTGACCGGCTTCGGAGCGGTGACCCACACTGCGTCCGTGCGCCCCGGCGATTCGGTCGCGGTCCTCGGATTGGGCGGTGTGGGGCAGGCCGTGGTGATGTCCGCGGCAGCCGCCGGCGCCGGCGAGGTGCTGGCCATCGACCCGGTACCGGCCAAACGCGAGCTGGCCCTTGAGCTCGGAGCCACCAGCGCGTGTGCACCCGACGAAGCGCCCGGCGGGCACGACTGGGTGTTCGAGGTGGTCGGATCGGCCGCCGTGCTGGAACAGGCATACGCACTCACCGGCCGCGGCGGGGGCACCGTATCGGTGGGTCTGCCACATCCGGATGCACGAATCAGCCTGCCCGCGTTGAGCATCGTCGCGGAGGGCCGCAGCATCCTGGGCTCCTACATGGGATCGGCACAACCACAGCAGGACATCCCGGCGATGCTGGCGCTGTGGCGCGTCGGGCGGTTGCCGGTGGAAAAGCTGAAGTCCGGCGAGCTGCCCCTCGATGACATCAACATCGCGCTGGACGCACTGGCCGACGGACTTGCGGTGCGTCAGGTGCTGCGCCCATGACCAAACCGGACCTGCCCACCAAAGCCGACTTCCCGGTGCACCGTCGGCACCAAACCCGTTGGGCCGATAACGATGTCTACGGGCACGTCAACAATGTCGTGTACTACGCCTGGTTCGATACCGCCGTCAACGGCTGGCTGATGGAGGCCGCTGGGTGCGATATTCGCGACCTGCCCGCCATCGGCGTCGTGGCCGAAACCTCGTGCAAGTACCTGGCCGAGGTGTCCTTCCCAGACGAGCTGTCCATCGGCTTGGCTCTGGAGCATCGCGGTCGCACCAGCGTGATCTATAAGCTCGCGGTGTTCAAGGTCATCGACGGTGTTGTCGAAGACGCTCCCCGCGCCCTGGGCCGATTCGTCCATGTCTACGTGGACTCCGAGGCCCGCACACCTGTCCCCATTCCCGAGCAAGTCGCGACAGCTCTCGAACAGTTGAGGTAAATACACATGCCAGCCCTGCAGCGCACCGAAGGCATCTACACCCTAGAGCTCGGCACCGACGAGAACCGTTTCACGACAGCGAATATCGAGCAGATCAACGCACTACTCGACGAAGTGCTTGCCGACGAAACCCCCTCGGCGCTGGTGGTGACCGGCAGCGGCAAGTTCTTCTCCAATGGGCTCGACGTCGACTTCCTGGGCGCCAACCCCGACAAACTCAGCTGGTACATCACCGAGGTCCAGAAGATTCTGGCGCGTTTCCTCGTGTTCCCCACCCCCACCGTCGCCGCCGTCAATGGTCACGCCTTCGGTGCCGGAGCCATGGTCGCGCTAGCATGTGACTACCGGGTGATGCGCACCGATCGCGGCTTCTTCTGCCTGCCAGAGGTTGACCTCGGCATGCCGTTCACTCCCGGTATGTCCGCGCTGTGTCAGGGCAAGATGACGCCGCAGGCGGCATCGGCCACCATGCCCAGCGGCCGTCGGCTCGGCGGATCCGAATCGCTGAACTACCAGATCGTCGACGCGGCCGTTGCCGAGGACCAGGTGCTTTCCACCGCAACGAGTTTCGTGGCACCCCTGGTAGGCAAGAACCGGGATACGCTGGGCACCGTCAAATACGGGATGTACGGGTCAATCGTGCCACTGCTGCTCGCTGGCCTGGGGTCGTGACAACAGGGCAACAATCGCCAATGCGACCGCGATGGCCGATGCCGCGATCGCGATCCAGAATCCGTAGCCGGTCACAATCGGCACCTTGACGTTGATGCGGTAATACAGCAATTCGAGCCCCAGCAGCCCGAGCGCAAGTACACCTGCGGCGATCGGGGCGATGCGGTGAAGAATGTGCTGCCCCACCATGCATCCGGCCACCACAAGTAGCGCCGAAACCAGCAAGATCATCTGTCCCGCACCGAATCCCGGTGGCAGCACCACCGATCCGGTGGCGCCGCCGATGGCATTGGCCCTGCCTCCACCGCTGGCCGATGTTCGCAACCACGGAAGCCAGACGCTGAACCCGATCACCAGGCCGGTGAAGGCGATCAGCCACCCGGCGCGTCTCATGGCAGTTGGCTCGGAACGCACTTGGCCAGCATCGCCTTCAACGCGCGGCGCTCGTCAGCGGTCAACTTCTCCATGACCTCGTTCTCGCCCGCGGTCACGGCCTCAACCGCCTTGTCCAGCTGAGTGCTGCCACGCCGGGTGAGGCGGGCCGGCAGCGACCTGCCGTGGTCCGCGTTCTCCGGACGGCTGATCAAGCCTTCCTGCTCCAACCGGTGCAGCACCGCATTCATGGCCTGCCGGGTGACCATCGCCTGCCGCGCCAGCTCGGAGTTGGACATGCCGGGGTAGGTACGCAGGATCTGCATGCAGATGTACTCCGGCAGGCTGAGGCCCATCGGCTCCAAACGGGCCGCCACCTTGCCGCGCAGCGATGTCGCGGTACGGGTCAGCAAGTACCCCAGGGTCGCGGTTCCATCGATTTCCATGTCAATGATGTTGACTTATGTCAGTTCCGCTTACAAGCAGGTCCCCGCGCCATGTCGGGCGCGGGGACCTTTGAGCTTGCGATTGCGGACTAGTCCGACGACGCCTTGTGCGAGGAACCGGACGAGGAACCATTCGAGGCGCTCGAGTGCGAGTCACTCGATGACGAGCTCGACGAGGAACTCGAAGCGGACTCCGACTTCCCGGCAGACGAGGCCGCGCTCTCAGGCTTCTTCGCAGCTGAAGAGTCATTTTCAGACTTCTTCGGCGCGGACCCCTTGTCGGACTTGGTGTCCTTGGAATCGGCCTTCTCGCTCTTGTCGGCCTTGGCCGACTCATCGGCCTTCGTCGCGACTCCACCGCTGACCTCGCCGACCTTGGTGACCGGGGTGGGCAGCTTGACCTTCGGCACATTGATCTTCGACTCCACCGGCTTGGCGGCGTCGACGGGGGCAGCGGGCTTGGCAGGCTCAGCGGGAGCCGGCTTGGCAGGCTCAGCCGGGGTGGCCACCTTGACCGGTTCGGCGGGGGTGGCGGCTTCCGCGGGCTTGGCAGGCTCAGCCGGGGTCGTCACCTTCACCGAATCCGCGGGTGTAGCCGGGGTCGCGGGCTTGGCCGGCTCGGCGGGGGTGGCCGCCTTCACCGAATCCGCCGGGGTGACGGATTCCGCGGGCTTGGCAGGCTCGGCCGGAGTCGTCGCCTTCACCGACTCCGCCGGGGTGGCCGCGGTAGCGGGCTTCGCCGCTTCCTCCACGGTTCCGGTCTTGGTGACTTCCGACTTGGCGACGTCAACCTTCGCGGTATCGGACTGCGCCACCGCAGAGTTCGTGACCAGCTTCGACGAGGGCGTGACCAGGGAGGTGAGACCCGGGATGGTCGGGATGGTCGGAGCCGTTTGAGTCGTGATCCCCTGCAGATACGACAACACCGCGGCAGGCACACCAGGCAACTGACCGATAGCGGTCACGAAATCATTGATCAGCTTCTGGTTCGCCGCCGTGTTCAGCTGCCCCGTTGCGTACCAGAAGGGAACGTTGAACGGCAGCGTCAACGCCCCACCCAACACCGTGAACACCGGCTGAACCGCCTGGAACAAACTCGGAGCCGGAGTAGCAGCGGCAGGCGTGACAGCCGCAGCCGTCTTCACCGTCGGAGCAGCCGCCGTCGACGTCAAACCCGGAATCGACGGGATGGTCGGCAGCGTCTGCGACGGAATACCCGCCAGATACGACAACACCGCAGCAGGCACACCAGGCAACTGACCGATGGCCGTCACAAAGTTGTTGATCTGGGTCTGGTTCGCGGCCGCGTTCAGCTGCCCCGTCACAAACCAGAACGGGATATTGAACGGCAGCGTCAACGCCCCACCCAACACCGTGAACACCGGCTGAATCGCCTGGAACAAACTCGGAGCCGGAGTAGCAGCCGCGGCCAAAGGTGTCGCGGCTGAACCGGACACGCCGGGCAATGTCGCCAGCGAGCCGATGCTCGACGGCGCCAGTGAGCCTTCGTTCGACGTCAGCACATAGGACTGCGTCGAGACGGTCCGGTGCTGTTCTGGACTGGCGCTGAGAGATTGAATCGTAGGCACGGAAGCCGACGCGGAGATGCAGACACTGCAAACCGCCGCGGCAGCCGTGGCACGAAGGCGAACGCGCACGTGAACCACCCCTTCTGGGCAAAGAATGTGAATAGGCTGGAAGTAACCTGGAGAACTCGGGATAAACGTAGGGCACACTGCACCATGCCGCCGACCACGGACTCGATAGTTTTCCTAGCCGTAAGTCAAATATCTCCCAGACGCCATCAAGGATTGACCCGCGATTCTCCGAATCAACTGGCTGTTGGGCAAATCAACCGGATCTAGGTGTCGGACCCCGGTGCGAGCATCTGTTCATGACCGGGTCAGCCAGCATCCTGCACGCGGATCTGGACTCGTTCTACGCCTCTGTCGAGCAACGTGATGATCCGGCGTTGCGCGGCCGCCCGGTGATCGTTGGAGGCGGTGTCGTGTTGGCCGCCAGCTACGAAGCCAAGCGCTGCGGCGTGCGCACCGCGATGGGGGGCCGACAGGCACGACAGCTATGTCCGAAGGCCGTGGTGGTACCGCCGCGTTTCGATGCGTACAGTGCCGCGAGCAAGAAGGTCTTCGAGGTCTTCCGAGACACCACCCCGCTGGTCGAACCGCTGTCCATCGACGAGGCATTTCTCGATGTCGCTGGCCTACTGCGCATTTCGGGCACTCCGCGTGATATCGCGGAGACGTTACGCGCGGAGGTGCGCCGTCGAGCCGGTCTACCGATCACCGTCGGCATCGCCCGCACCAAGTTCCTGGCCAAGGTCGCCAGCCGCCAGGGTAAGCCCGACGGACTGCTGGTGGTGGAACCTCACGAAGAAATGACATTCCTGCGCCCCTTGCCGGTACAGGCGCTGTGGGGCGTCGGCACCATCACCGCCGAGAAGCTGCGGGTGTACGGGATCCACACCGTCGCCGACATCGCCGATCTTGGCGAGTCCACCCTGGCGTCGATGGTTGGCCGCGCCATGGGGCACCAATTGCATTGCCTGGCACATAATGTCGATCCGCGACGGGTACAGGGCGGTCGACGGCGGCGCTCAATCGGCGCACAGTGTGCGCTCGGCAGACGGCGGCGCACCGGCGACGAGATCGACGCGATCGCCACACAACTCATCGAACGGATCGCGCGCCGGATGCGTGGCACCGGCCGCAGCTGCCGAACGGTGGTGCTCCGGCTACGGTTCGACGACTACACGCGCGCGACGCGCTCACACACTGTGTCACGGCCCACGACTTCTACGGAACACCTACTCGCAGTGGCACGCCAGCTTGTCGCCGAGGCCGCTGTGCTGGTCGCGGAACGGGGCATCACCCTGATCGGTTTCTCTGTCTCCAACTTCGACTCCTGCGGCGTAACGCAATTGGAGTTGCCATTCGACAGTTCGCAGACAAACACACTAGCGCTGGACAGCACGTTGGACGAGCTACGTGAGAGGTTCGGTACCCGCTCGGTCACCCGTGCCACCTTGTTGCACGGCGGCGGGCATGAGGAGTGGGGCATCCCGACCTTCGAAGACATTTAACGACACGGTGTGGCAAGCAGTTGTGACACGGTGACGAAGCGATAACCCTGCGCTTGGAGCCGCCGTGAAATCTCGGGGATCGCCGAAAGTGATTCCCGACCAGACGAATACATCACGTGCAGCAAAATGATCGACCCGGGACGCACCCGGGAGACAGCCTCCTCGACGATCGCTTCACGTGTTCGCGGCCCGTCGGAGTCGGGCTCGACATCCCACATCACAGTGATCCGGCCGTGAGACGCGAGATACCGTGGCAACGCGTAGAGCTTCTTTCCATACGGCGGGCGAAACGTTATGACACCGCTGTATCCCGTTGCACGGATTTGTTTATCGGTGTTCTCCACTTCCTCGCGCACGGTGGTGGGCGTAACGAAAACCAGTCGACGATGGGTATAGCTGTGGTTCCCGATCTCATGACCGGCATCGGCGATCTGCCGTCCCGACCACGGATTCCCCGCAATATCCTGTCCGACCAAATAGAAGGTCGCGGCAATGTGCGCACGCTGAAGTGCTGCCAACACCTCGGTAGTGCGGCCACTCGGACCGTCATCCAACGTGAGTGCGACCACCTTCTCATCGGTGTCACAGTGCGCGACAAGGTTTCCTGCTAGTTGAACGGTGCGCGTATTCATCAAGAAGTAGAGCCCCGTCATCGCCGCAAGAACGATGACGAGGCCTACCACGGCCGCGATCAGGAATCGACGGAGCACAACCAGAAGGTACCGCCGGTGGTGTCCCGAACCAGCGCCATCCGGCCATATGGGGTGTCCTGCGCAGGTGTGAGCACCACGCCCCCGAGCTCGGTAGCCCTTGCCGCACTGGCGTCGGTGTCCGACGTACCGAAATAGACCGCCCAATGCGCCGGAACGCCCTCCGGAAGCGTCCACTGACCCACTGTCGCGTCGTTGACCCCGGCAATCGGTTCTCCGCCATGCTGGGCACACGCATACCGGAACTCCTCGGAATCGCCTTCCACCTTGGTTTCCCAACCAAGCACCTTGGTGTAAAAGTCGACCGCCTTGTCGTATTCACGGGTGTTCAGCTCATGCCACACCGGGGCACCCGCCTCGGCGACCAGCTGGAAACCCTTGTGGGCCAAGGGCTGCCACAGTCCCACCACGGCTCCTGAGGGGTCGCCAAAAAGGCCCATATATCCGAGCTGTGGAACTTCTATCGCCTGCATGCAGTTTCCGCCACCGTTGTCAGCCACCTTCTGGAGCGTGGCGTCGATGTCGTCGGTGGCGAAATAGGTTGTCCATCCGTCGGGCGCATTCCACTCCGGATTGTTCGCGATCATTCCCGCGACCGCCTTACCGTCCTTGTGAGCGTTGATGTAGCCGCCGTACTCGGGACCCGCATCCTGCAGGGTCCAGCCGAACAACGCGCTGTAAAAGGCCTTCGACTTCTCGACATCCGACGAGGCAAGGTCGATCCACGCGGGAGCACCGAGTGGAGTTTCTTCACGAGTGGGCATGGGGTCTCCTTGTACTGGATGGGGCACTCACTCATATCGACCATCCGGACCGCCAAAACTCATCGCAGCTGTTGACCCGCTGCGCCGTAAGCGGCGGCCAGTTCGCTACGGTCTGTGGCGTGATCGTGTTGCTACCACCCTCAGAAACCAAACGCGAAGGTGGAGATCATGTTCCTCTGCGCCTGGACAAGCTGGCCACGCCGTCGCTGAATCCGGTGCGCGCGGCACTCGTCGACGAACTCGTCGCCCTCGCCGCCGACCCTCCGGCATGCAGGAAGGCGCTGGGCATCTCGGCGTCTCAGGACGCCGAAATCCAGCGCAATGCCGAGCTGCGGGTCTCCCCCACGATGCCTGCCCTGCAGCGGTACACCGGCGTGCTGTACGACGCCCTGGACGTGACGTCTCTGCGCGGCGCCTCCGCGACACGTGCACGCGAACGCCTCGCTGTCGGCTCGGCACTCTTCGGACTGCTACGCGCCGACGATCCGGTGCCTGCCTATCGGCTGTCGGCCTCGTCCAAGCTGCCCGGAAAGCCGTCGTTGTCCGCCCGGTGGAAGCCGGTACTGGAACCTGTCTTGGCGGAGCTGGCCGCCGACGAACTGGTGGTGGACCTGCGCTCAGGCTCGTACGCGGGATTGGGGCGGCTACCGCAGGCGATAACCGTTGACTGCCTCACAGAGCATCCCGATGGGCGACGCACGGTGATCACCCATTTCAACAAGGCACACAAGGGAAAACTGGCACGTATCCTCGCCGGCAGCAGAGCCGAACCCAATGACGCCGCCTCAGTGGCTGCGGTTGCCCGTCGCGCCGGGCTTCATATCGAACGCGACGGCAACACGCTCACGATCATCGTCAGTCAGTAGACCCCGAGTGTGACTTGCCCTCGGAGGAATGCGTCTTTCCTTCGGAGGAATGCGAACTCCCTTCCGACGACGGTGAGCTCTTGCCGGTCGACGGCTTCTCCGTCGAGGGCTTCTCCGCAGGCTTATCGGACGTACCACCCACGGACGGGGTCGATCCTTCGCGAACCTTGGTCGCCGTAGACGCAGCGGGCGTCTTGCTGTCCGTTTCTGCCCCCTTGGATCCCTCGGTCGTCTTGGTGCCGCCGGTGGTGGTGGTTCCACCGGGTGTCGACTTCAGGCTGTCGCGGACGACCTTCACCGGGCTGCTGGCGGGTTCCGGCTTAGTCTCTGGCTTGACCGGTTCGGCCTTGGTCTCCGGCTTGACCGTAACCGGCTTAGCAGGCTCGGGCTTCGTAGACGCTGCCGCCGCCGGATCAGCCTTGGGCTCAACAGCCTTCGTCGGCTCGACAGCCTTCGTCGGGTCAACGACCTTGGTCGGCTCAACAGCCTTCGTCGGCTCAACAGCCTTCGTCGGCTCAACAGCCTTCGTCGGCTCAACGACCTTGGTCGGCTCAACAGCCTTGGTCGGGTCAACGGCCTTGGTCGGGTCAACGGCCTTAGCCGGGTCGACCTTGGGCTCAACAGCCTTAGCCGGATCTGCCTTCGTCGCATCGGCAGGGGCGTCAGCGGGCTTGGCCTCATGCTCGGTTTTGGGCGCCTCTGCGGACGTCTCGCCAGGCTTCGCTCCGTGCTCCGTGTGCTCGGTACTGGCAGTTTTCGCATCAACGTCGCGCTTGGTGGTCTCGGACTTCTCGGACGCGGTTTCCGGCTTGGTGACAGCCTGATCGACCTGCTTCGAGGAGGTCTCCGGCGTGGTCCCGGGATCGGTCCCGGGTAGCGATATCTTCGGCACCTGTCCCAGCAGGCCGGACAAGTCGTTGAGCGCGGCGGCAATCACCGTCGGCACACCCTCGGTGTTGCCGATGATCGCCTGTACCGGAACCGTGATCGGCAGCGCCAGCACATGCAGCACCGCGAACGCCAACTGCGCAAAGTAGGAGGGCGTGCCAAACGCGGGGCGCGGGCCCGGGAAGTTGGTCGGCAAGGGATCTGGCGCCGGAGCCGGAGCGGGAGCCGGCTCCTCAGTGGCGGGCGCTTCGGCCTCCGCCGCTGCGGTCTTCGGCAACAGCGAGGAGGCCTCAGCGACCTTCTGCTGCGCTTCCGCCACCGGTTGCTGCGGTGAGAACCCTGGTATCTGGCCCAGCAAGCCCGATAAGTCATTGAGTGCCGCGGCTATCACCGTCGGCACACCCTCGGCACTGCCCAGGAAGAACTGAACAGGCACCGTGATCGGCAAGGCCACAACGTGGAACACCGCAAAGGCCAACTGCGCAAAGTAGGACGGGGTGCCAAACGCAGGCCAATGTGTCCCCGGGAAGTTGGTGGGTGGCGCCGGCTCGTCGGCCGCGGGCGGATCTGTGGGCTGCTCAACGGGCGGATCTACCGGCTGCTCAACCGGCGGATCGACAGGATCGACGGCGGCTGCGGTGATCGCCGGAGCCGAACCGGTCGACGCGGCTTGTGACGCCTTGAGGAGTTTGGCGACTGTCCCGATGAGTTCGCCGCTACTCGGCACCCCGGTGGCCACTGGATTCGATTGCGCCCCAGCATCATTCTGCGGGGCAGCCACCGCCAGCAAGTCAGAGAACGACGTGAGAGAAACTGCCCGATTCGTCACGGAATGTGTTGTGGCCGTGGCCGTTAGGGAAGGGACCGGCCGCACGGTGCGCGCATCCAGACCTGTCCCGACACACAGACTGCACACCGCAGCAACCGCAGCAGTTCGAATAGCTACATACACTGGATGACACTCCCCTACGACCGACCCGACCAGACAGCCTCCGACAAGGGCAAACTACTACCTCTGCGGGCAACCGACAACACGAAGGAATCGGCAGCGCCTTAACCGTCGACGCCGGTCCTGACCGGCTGATTCGCCAACGCGAGCACCTCGTCATCGGTGAACAACCTCGACCGGATAAGGAAACGCACCCCCTCCGGCGCCTCCAGCGAAAATCCAGACCCTCGCCCAGGCACCACGTCCACCGTCAAATGTGTATGTGACCAGTACTCGAACTGGTCGGCGCTCATCCAGAACGGTGTACCCCCGCTAACCTCGCCGAGCAACACATCCGAGGCACCCACACGAAATTCTCCGCGCAGGTAACACATCGGCGCACTGCCGTCACAGCAGCCGCCAGACTGGTGGAACATCACAGGCCCATGTCGAGCCACCAGCGAAGCCAACAGCTCGGCCGCCGCCGCAGTGAGCTCTACTCGATTGATCAGGGCCAGACTTCCTTCGCGTGAGCGCGCATCAGAAGAAGCCCGCGGCGTCGGGCGAGTAGCTCACCAAGAGGTTCTTGGTCTGCTGGTAGTGGTCGAGCATCATCTTGTGGTTCTCGCGGCCGATACCGGATTTCTTGTAGCCGCCGAACGCGGCGTGCGCCGGATACTGGTGGTAGCAGTTTGTCCATACCCGGCCCGCCTTGATGCCGCGGCCCAGCCGGTAGGCGTTGGTCATATCCCGCGACCAGACCCCCGCGCCGAGGCCGTACAACGTGTCGTTGGCAATCTTTAGCGCCTCGTCCAGTGAGTCGAACTTCGCCACAGAGAGCACCGGGCCGAAGATTTCTTCCTGGAAGATGCGCATGTTGTTGGTGCCGGCGAACACGGTCGGCTGAATGTAGGCGCCATCCGGGTAGTCGGCAACCTTTCGGGCGTCCCCACCGGTGAGCACCTG
This sequence comes from Mycobacteroides sp. H001, assembly GCF_001440005.1. Lineage (NCBI taxonomy): Bacteria > Bacillati > Actinomycetota > Actinomycetes > Mycobacteriales > Mycobacteriaceae > Mycobacteroides > Mycobacteroides sp. H001. The sequence goes on along the minus strand of NZ_LJYH01000034.1, from coordinate 74,089 downwards.
TGCGCCCTCTTTTCGCCCAATGTCGATGTAGGACAAGATTTTTTCGTACTGATCGTTACTGGCTTGCGCGCCGATCATGGTGTCCTCATCGAGCGGATCCCCACTCACGATGGCCTCGACACGCGTGATCGCACGCGCGATGAACTCGTCATAGATGGACGAATGCACCAGCGCCCGTGAGGGACACGTGCATACCTCGCCCTGATTGAGTGCGAACATGGTGAAGCCTTCGAGCGCCTTGTCCAGGAACGCGTCATCGGCGGCCATCACGTCGGGCATGAAGATGTTGGGGCTCTTGCCGCCAAGCTCCAATGTGACGGGGATGATGTTCTCGGTCGCGTACTGCATGATGAGGCGCCCGGTGGTGGTCTCACCCGTGAAGGCGATCTTGGCGATACGCGGGCTGGAGGCCAGCGGCTTACCCGCCTCGACACCAAACCCGTTGACCACATTGATGATTCCCGGCGGGAGTAGATCGGCAATCAGCTCCATGAGCACCAGGATCGAGGCGGGCGTCTGCTCGGCGGGCTTGAGGACCACACAGTTTCCCGCCGCCAGCGCCGGCGCCAGTTTCCAGACGGCCATCAACAGCGGGAAGTTCCACGGGATGATCTGGCCGACGACCCCCAGCGGCTCATGGAAGTGGTAGGCCACGGTGTCGTGGTCGATCTCTGAGATCGATCCCTCCTGAGCGCGCAGCACTCCGGCGAAGTAGCGGAAGTGGTCGATCGCCAGCGGTATGTCGGCATTGAGGCTCTCGCGGATCGGCTTGCCGTTATCCCAGGTTTCCGCGACGGCGAGTCGCTCGATGTTCTGTTCGATGCGGTCGGCGATCCTGAGCAGTGTGTTGGACCGCTCGGCCGCTGACGTATTGCCCCATGCCTCGGCCGCGGCGTGGGCGGCGTCTAGTGCCTTGTCGATGTCCGGCGCGGTACTGCGGGCGACCTGAGTGAACACCTTGCCGTCGATCGGCGAGGAATCATCGAAGTACTGGCCATCCGACGGGGCAACCCACTCGCCACCGATGAAGTTCTCGTACCGGGGCGCGAAAGTGACTGCGCTGCCTTCGGTTCCGGGTGCTGCATGCTTCATTGCCTGCTCCTGTCGGTCATCGATGCGAGCCCTGTGACGTACGTTACACCCAGGTCGGGAGTGGGGGTACGGGTGTCATCCGCGCGGCCACAACACCAGCTGGGTGCACCGGAACACGGCCAGCGTGCGCCCGTCATCGGACGTCACGGTGGCGTCCCAGAGCTGAGTCGATCGCCCACGATGAACAGGCACAGCGGTCCCGGTGAGCTTTCCGCCGCGCGCGGTGCCCAGGAAGTTGGTCTTCAGCTCGATGGTGGTGAAACCGGTCGCCCCCTCCGGTAAAGAGGCCAGGCATCCGTACCCACACAACGTGTCCGCGAGCCCGACTATCGCGGCGGCATGAACGAACCCGTTTGGGGCGAAAAGCTCACCCCGGATCGGAAGCTCCGCGGTAACCCGGTCGTCTTGAAGCGATACGGACTCGATACCCAAGTAGCCGGGAAACTGATCGGTCGGAAGGTCTTCGCGTGTCATCCGGCTTCCTGTCCACTTATCTGCGAGCAACGTGAGTTCACGATGCCCTGGCCCACATACCTTTAGCATGGGTAAGTTATGTCAGCCGAATCTCAGCAGCAGTCTCCTGAATCCGAAACCGTCGATCAGGAAGCCGCGAGCTCCATGATCAGCGTGCAGCGCCGCAACCTCATCTTCGTCGCGGTCCTGCTCGGGATGCTCCTGGCCGCGCTGGACGGCACCATTGTCGCCACCGCCCTGCCCACTGTCGTCGCGGATCTCGGAGATGCCGGGCACCAGTCGTGGGTGGTCACCAGCTATCTGCTGGCCTCCACCGTGGCCACAGCCGTCATGGGCAAGTTCGGTGATCTCTTCGGACGGCGCGCAGTCTTCATCGCCTGCATCGTCATCTTCGCGGCCGGATCACTGCTCTGCGGCATGGCCGGATCGATGGCCATGCTGGTCGGTGCGCGTGCGATCCAGGGCCTCGGCTCGGGTGGACTCATGGTGACGGCGACCGCCCTCATCGGCGAGATCATTCCCATGCGCGAGCGCGGCCGCTATCAGGGCATGCTCGGGGCGGTCTTCGGGGTGACGACCGTGATCGGCCCGCTGTTGGGCGGACTGTTCACCGATCATCTGGGCTGGCGCTGGGCCTTCTACATCAACCTGCCCATCTCGGTGGTGGTGATCGTGGTCGCGGCTGCCGCCATCCCGGCTCTGGCCAAGGCGACGCGCCCCGTCATCGACTACTGGGGCATCGTGCTCATCGGATTGGGCGCCTCGGCACTGACATTGGCGACCAGCTGGGGCGGCACCACCTACCCCTGGTCCTCACCGGTGATCATCGGACTGTTCGTCAGCGCGGTCGCCGCGATAGGCGTGTTTGTCTGGGTGGAATCCCATGTGTCCGAACCGATCCTGCCACCGCGGCTATTCCGCGACCCGGTCTTCACGATCTGCTGCGTGCTGAGCTTTGTCGTTGGTTTCGCCATGCTCGGGGTGATGACATACCTCCCGACGTTCATGCAGTTCGTCAACGGTGTCTCGGCCACCGTTTCGGGCATGCGCACCCTGCCCATGGTTGCGGGCATGCTCATCACCTCCACCGGAACCGGCATCCTGGTGGGCCGCACCGGCAAGTACAAGATTTATCCCGTCCTCGGCACCGCCACCATGGCTGTCGCACTGGTGCTGCTGTCCAGGATGGACAATTCGACGCCCTTCCTGTTGCAGTCGCTGTATCTACTCATTCTGGGAGTGGGCATCGGCGCCTCGATGCAGGTACTCACCCTCATCGTGCAGAACACGGCCCGATTCGACGATCTGGGGGTCGCGACCTCCGGTGTGACGTTCTTCCGCACCATCGGCAGCTCATTTGGCGCCGCGATATTCGGGTCACTGTTCTCCAATTTCCTTGCACGCGAGATCAGCTCGGCGAAAGTGCCACCCGAGGCCACCGCGTCACCGCAGGCACTGCACGCACTGCCGCACGATGCCGCGATACCGGTCATCAACGCCTACGCCGACTCACTGGACCTTGTGTTCCTCTGCGCCACACCTGTTGCCGTCATCGGCTTCGTCGTCGCACTGTTCCTCAAAGAGGTCCCGCTGCGCGGGACCGACTCGGCCCTTGCCGCCGATATGGGCGAGGGCTTCGGCATGCCCAACTCGTTCTCACCAGACAAACTGCTGGAGATCGCGATCAGCAATGCCATGCGCGGATTCCCGCATATCGGCCTGCACAAGCTACGCGAACACGCGGGTGTGTCGATGCCCATCGCGCCACTGTGGGCCCTGGTGCAGGCCAACCGATTCCTGCGCGCCACCGGGTCTGCCGAGGTGTCCCGAATCGCGCAGTGGTACCGGATACCGCCGGAGGTCATCGACCCCGCCTTCAACGAACTCGTCGAAAACGGGTACGCCCTGCGCACCAACGACCACGTCTGGCTCACCGATCCCGGACGCCAGGAAGTCGACAAGATCAGCGAGGCAATAAACCAGTACTTGGTCGAACGACTCTCCCGCACACCCGATTTCGAAGATCGGGCGGACCGCGAGCAGATCCAGGCAGCACTTGAACGCATTTCGCGGCGAATCGTCACCGACACCGATTGGCGCGAGAACCCTATTCCTGCGTTACCTGGGGCGTCACCAGGCCGGTGAGCAACGCTTCAATCCCGGGACGCGGATTGAAGTTCGGCGACGGGTTGGCCAGCTGCTGGTAGATGATGCCCGTCAGATAGTCCTGAAAGATTTCCGCATGCAGCTCAGGGGTTATCGGGTCGACTTTGCGCATGAGCTGCAGTGTGCGGGGAATCTGCGCATCCCGGCCCCGCTGCAGCGGCTCTCGCAGCTCGGGATGGCTCCACCCCTCCATGAGAAGCGCCATGTACGCGCGCACCCGGGTACTCATCATTCCGACAGCCCCGTTGGCGTACGCGGTGCCGATACCGACCAGATCAGCCACTGTCGTCGGATTGATCTCGGTGACAAGCGCCCGCCAGAAGGCCCGGCGAAGCTTCTCGATCTCCACAATGACACCCAGCAGCAGCGCATCGCGTGTACGGAAATGATTCGACGTAGTACCGCTCGGGACGTTCGCCGCCGCATCCACCGAGCGATACGTAAGACCCCCGACACCCATGGTGCCCGCCACCTCAATGGCGGCCGCGATCACCTCTGCCCGCCGACCCCTTGGTTGCTCCTCCACCGTTTCGAGGGTAGTACGCAATAACGGCGATATGTGCACCGGCTCTAGGCTGGAAAACATGCGCTTCTCGATATGGGGACAAACCAACCAATCCTGGACAGATCTGCTGGATATCGCCCAGTACGCCGACGGTGGATCGTGGCGTGCCTTCTACGCCGCAGACCACTTCATGGCGCACTCGGACACCGCCGAACAGCGCACCGACTTCCACGAAGCCACCGCGATCTTTGCCGCGCTCGCCGCCGCCACCTCACGGATCCGGCTCGCTCCCCTGGTGCTGTCGATGACCTTCCGGCATCCGGCGGTGCTTGCCAACTGGGCGGCCACCGTCGATCACGTGAGCCAGGGGCGCTTCACGCTCGGACTGGGCGCCGGCTGGCAAGAGAACGAACACCAGCGCTACGGGCTCGAACTCGGCAAGCCCGGACCGCGCGTCAACCGGTTTTCCGAAGGGCTGCAAGTGATTACCGGCTTGCTCAATGAGCAAGCCACCACGGTGAACGGCGAGTACTACCAGCTGGCGGAGGCCATCTGCGAACCCAAGCCGTTGCAGCGCCCGCTGCCCATCCTCATCGGTGCCACACAGCCGCGCATGCTCGGCCTGACTGCCCGTTACGCCCACGAGTGGAATCAGTGGTCCACGCCCGGAGCGTTCCGTGACGTCTCGGGCCGTCTGGACGCCGCAGCCGAGAAGATCGGCCGCGATCCTGCGACGATTTGGCGTTCCACCCAGGCCCGCATCATCGTCACCGACAGCCCGCAGTCCGAGGCACGCGCCGCGGAAACCGCTGCGACATCACCGATTCCGGTGCTGTACGGCACCGCAGACCGCATCGCGGAGCAGATGGCACCGTGGTCACAGGAGGGTGTTGACGAGGTGATCCTGCCGGATCACCTGTTGGGCACCGGGTCAGCTCGCCGGGACGCCTACGACGCCCTGGCGCAGGCCCTTAGGCCGCTCGCGGACTGACGTCCGGCCGAAAGCGCTTAGTTGCCCCAGCCGCGCTGGCCGTCCCAGCCACCACAAACGCCGTTGTAGCAGCCGTGGCCCCAGCCACCCTGTCCTGGGTTCCATCCGCCGCATACGCCGTTGTAGCAGCCACCGCCGCCACCTGCGTCACCGCTGCCTGAGCCGCCGGGATCGGCAAGAACCACCTGGTTAGACGTGGTTGTCGGCACCCCGGTGGTCATCACGGCGGCGGGCGCAGCAGCGATCAGTACCGCGCCAGCACCTGCGGCGAACACCGTTCCGATGAACTTCCGTGTGATTGACATATATCCATATTGCTCCTTGTTCGGGAGCATGCCAACAACCGACACCAACTCGATACGGAGCCAATCACAAACGGTCGCTTATGTTTTCGCAGGTAGAACGCTAAAAGCGGCGATTATGAGGCGGGCGCAAAAACTTGAACAAACTTCGACAGCGAGGCGTCGATGTCGCTGCGCAACGCTGCCGCCACCACCGCGCCGATCGGGCCGAACATCGCAGGGCCGCCCAAATGCAGGGTGAAGTCGACGACCGAACCCGGCCCCTTCGGGGTGATCGTCACCCGGAGCTTGACCTTCACGCCACCTCTGCCCTGTCCCTCCAGGGACAGCCCCGTCGGAGGGTCGTACTTCTTAAGAGTCCACCTGACCCGGTTGTACATGCCCTTCACACACACGATGGAGTCGATCACCGTGCCCGTTTCCAGCGTCTCGGGCAACGCGCTGCGCCAGGCGGTGTGAACACTCAGCCATTCATCGAAACGCCGCAGATCCGAGGCGTGCTCCCAGGCCTCCTGCGGAGGGAGGGGCACATCGATGGAGGAATTCAGTTTGGCTGCCACGTCGGCAGACGATACCGGAGCGACAACAGCGGACGGCTAGCAGTTACTAGGGGGCGGGATCCCGGCAAACCGATCCGCGATCCACTGCACCCCCAGCCGCTCCCCTTCAGGGTCTACATGGCCCTTACCGGGCGCCACGATCTCCTGGACGGTGTCGCCCAACGCACAGGCCCGCCGCACCGCAGCGTGGATCCAGCGCGCGTCGATCAGCCGATCGGCCCCACCCGCGTAGACGAGCATAGGGCCGGAAGCAGGCCCCAGCGGCAACGAGATCCGCTTCAACGCGCGCGCGAAGATCTCCGCATCCTGCGGCGTGGTGCCGTGAAAATCGTTGGCGCGCAATCTACCTATGGCCGCCGCCCGCGCCGGATCCAGCCCGTTATGACATCCCAGCAGCAGCGCCTTATCGTGCGGGTTGTCCTGAAAAGAGCCGTGCAGGAAGTTTTCTGGCCTCAGCTCGGGGACCGTGACCGACAGCCCCGTGAGCAGCGTGGGCATCATCGAGAGCTGGCTCCAGTCGTACCGTCCGTCACCGACATGCGTCGCCATCTCAGTCAGATCTGCCGCCGGGGACAGATTGGCCGCACCCACAAAGTCCAGTTCCGGGGCGTAGTCCCCCGCGAGTTCGGCGGCCGCCCAGGTCGCCTGACCACCCTGAGACGCACCGATCGCCGCCCATGTCGTCGACGACCCGGGAATCAGCGACATCGCGGCACGCGCCGCGTCGACGACGTTGAATCCCTCGGATCGCGGCTCCAGATACGGATGCGGGCCCGGCACGCCCAGCCCCTCGTAATCCGTGATGGCCACCACCCAGCCGCGCTTGGTGAGGTTGCGCACCAACCAGATGTAGCCGCGCAGATCGGGAGCACGCGAGACCGCGCACTCGTCATCCAGACCGGTGGTGCCGTGACCCACCGACACAATGGGCCAACCTTGTTGTGGAGGTTGACCTTTCGGTGAAAACACGACACCCGTCACCTCAGTGGGGGTGCCGGTGGTACCGGAGGTCGACATGTAGCGGATGAGGTGGCCGTCGGCGATCGCGTCCAGATCAGGAGCCAGCGACAACGGCACATCGGAAAGCACCTCACCCGGCGGCGGCGAGGGAGGCGGAGGTGCAACACCTTCCGCCTCGACCCGCGCGCAGGCCGCCGTGACCAACACCAGCGCCGCCAGCAGCGGCGCCAGTCGGTTACTGAGCGTCGCCGTCCTTAGGAGCTGTGGACCCCTCGACCTTCTCGACCGCGCCCTTGGCGGCGTCCTGCACCTTGTCCACCACCGCCGAGTACTTGCCACCGGTCTTGGAGTCGATGGCGTCGCCGACCTTGTCGACGGCCTGGTTCACCTTGTCCTTGTTGCCCGCCAACAGGCTCTTGAGCTTGTCGATGAGGCCCTTGAAATCAGCCATGTGAGGTTCTCCTTCGGTCTGGGACGGCGCAACTGTAGTACGAGTTCGCGGCGTATGTTGGGTCGAGTGACGGACCGCGTGAAAATCACGCTGAGCGGCGCCCCAGAGACCATGCTGGCCACCCTGTACGGCCGGGCACAGGACGCCGTGTCCCCGAATTCGGTTCTTCATGACCACTACGCCGCCCAGGCCGTCGGTCGTATCGACTACGACTTCTCCAAAACCAAGATCAAAGGAACCCAGGCGATTGGGGTGGCATTACGCGCCCGCCAACTCGACGTCTGGACCTCGGAGTTCCTCGCCGCGCACCGGGAAGCGACGGTGCTGCATCTGGCCTGCGGGCTGGACACCCGTATCTTCCGGATCAATCCGCCCGAGACGGTGCGCTGGATCGATGTCGACTACCCCGACATCATCGCGCTGCGGCGCGCATTGCTCCCCGAACACGGTGGGGACTATCGGATGGTGGGCAGCTCGGTCACCGAGGAGGCATGGCTGGACGATATCCCCGCAGATCGCCCCACGCTCGCGGTGTTCGAGGGTTTGACGATGTACCTGACACAGGCCGAAGGACAGTCCCTGATCCGGCGGATCACCGGCCGATTCCCCAGCGGCCAGCTAGCTTTCGACTGTTACGGCAGCATCGGAATCACGCTGCAGAAGCTTGTCCCCGCGGTGCGCAACGCAGGTGCCACCCTGCACTGGGGTATCGACGACCCCGGCCAAATCGAGGCATTACATCCCGGGCTGCACTGTCTCGACGACCTGCGCAGCACCGACGTGGCAGGTGAGGAGCACCTGCCACTGTCGGGCCGCATCCAGATGAAGGTGATCGCGCATATCCCTGCACTGCGCGATATCGGCAGGATCATGCGGTTTTCCTTCTAGGGCACTCAGCGGTTGAGGACGACCATTGCCTTGCCGTCCGCCACCGACTCCAGGGTCCGCAGCTGCAGCAGCTCCGGATTCTCCCGCAGCAGCTTGGCGGTGTTGGCCATCGAGCGCAGCACGGCGGCCTCGGCGCGGGCCCGCTCCAACTGGGCCTTACCCGCCTCACGGGCCAACAGCGGCCCGGCCAGTGCCTTACGTACCTCGCCGGACAGCATGATGTCCTTGACGACGAACCGGGTCACCGTGACGCCGAACTCCTCGGCCTCGGCCGCAAGCCTCGCAACGGCATCGGCGCCCAGAAACTGCCCCCGCTGAGCCAACAGCTCATCGAGCGTCAATGCAGCGACGGCGTCACGCACCCGCAGCTGAGCACGCAGGTAGATGCCCCAGTGCACCGAGCCACTCTCGGCGGTGGCGAAAACGTCCGGCACGGACACCTTGTACTCGACCGCCGCCGATACCTTCACGGTGAAACCATCGACGGTCAGCACATCTTGACCGACCACCTGAATCGACTGCGCACGCATGTCCACGGTGACCAAGGTGTCGGTACGCGGGCGCGTGTAATGCACGCCTGGTGTCAGCACCGCCTTGAACACGCCGTCGCGGTACAGCACACCGCGCTGCCATTGCATGATCGTGATCTTCTGCCCGAAGATCTCTTCCCACATACTCATCCTTATTCACCTCTCTTACCTCTGACGTTGTAATTCCGTTGCGGAGGAACGACTTCCGGGCCGCATCGCGGGCCGGCGGGGGGAATTCGCCGTAGCGTTACGCCGACCGGCGATGCCGGGACGCCGCTTGATCTCCGCGTCAGCAAAGATAGCGAACAGCTGCGATGCCGCGCACCCGAATTATCTGCGGCGACTCAGTCGTCGTTGGTGGCCCAGAAATGGCGGGGCTGACCAGACCACTTGCCCTGCAGCCACCACAACACCTCGATCACGGCGGCCGCCGCGACACCGATGCCCAACGCGGGCCCGGTGACCGCCAGATTGCCCGGATCGAGCATGAATGTCTCTCGCGCCAAGGGGATAGCAAAGATCACCGCGTAGCCCAGGCCCGAGAACGCCACCAGCGCCACCCGCCACCAGCGATAGGGACGTGCCACCACGGCGAGCACCCACACCGCCGCAACAAGTTCGGTGATCAGCGCGGCGGTCGACGCCTGCGTGCTGTTCCCCGTGACGTGGAGAATCTGACGAGCCAACAGATAGGACAGGAACGTCGCGATGCCCACCGTCAGGCCCGACGGAATAGCCGACATCATCACCCGGCGCACGAATCCCGTCTGTGCGCGTTCATTGTTGGGCGCCAGCGACAGAATGAACGCCGGAATACCGATGGTGAACCAGGCGGCGATAGTGACGTGGATCGGCTGGAACGGAAACGGCACCGCGCCGTAGTGGAAGATCTTCGAGCCCAGTCCCGCAAGCCCAACCGTCAGCGCGAGCAGCACCGAGTACACCGTCTTGGTGAGGAACAGGTTGGAAACCCGTTCGATATTGCCGATGACGCGCCGTCCCTCGGCAACCACATAGGGCAAGGTGGCGAACTTGTTGTCCAACAAGACAATCTGAGCCACCGCACGTGAGGCCGAGCTGCCAGCACCCATCGCCACACCGATGTCGGCATCCTTGAGTGCGAGCACGTCGTTGACACCGTCACCGGTCATCGCCACGGTATGGCCGTGCGACTGCAGCGCCTTGACCATCGCCCGCTTCTGATCGGGCCGCACCCGCCCGAAGGTGGTGGCATCGGCAAGGGTGTCGGCCAGTTTGTCGGTATCAGAAGGCAGGGTGCGCGCGTCGATGGCGGCGCCGGAGAGCCCCAGCGTCTGAGCCACTGCGCTCACCGACACCGCGTTATCACCGGAGATCACCTTGATCGAGACATGCTGAGAGGCAAAGTATTCAAGGGTGTCACGCGCATCGGGGCGAATCTTCTGTTCCAACACCACCAGCGCACGTGCGGTGATGGCACCGGGTGCGTGGGCGTCGTCGACCGGCAGCTCCGCCGAGGCAAGCAACAGCACCCGCAGGCCCCGGGAACCGATCTCTTCGGCCGCCGTGGCGATCGGGTCGGTCGGGTCGAGAAGTACATCGGGGGCACCGATCACCCAGTTGCCATGCTCACCGTAGGATGCGCCGCTCCACTTCTTAGCCGACGAGAAGGGCGCTATCGCCGTCGATTTCCAGCCCGGCGGGGTGTCGTATGCCTCGGCGATGGCGGCGATGCTTGCGTTGGGCCGCGGGTCATCGGCCGCCAGTTGCGACAGCGCCGTCAGCGCATCCGCCTGATCGCCGCCGCCGTCCAGCGTTTTCACATCCGAGAGCCGCATCCCATTCTCGGTGAGGGTGCCGGTCTTGTCGGCGCAGACCGTGTCCACCCGGGCCAGCCCCTCGATGGCGGGCAGCTCCTGCACCAGGCACTGGCGCCGACCCAGGCGAATCACACCCACCGCGAAGGCGATTGACGTCATCAGCACGAGCCCCTCGGGAACCATAGGGACCAGGGCACCCACCATCCGGAGTACCGATTCCTGCCAACTGTCATCGGTGGTGAACAGCTGGGTGTAAATGATCAGCGCACCCGCGGGCAACAGCAAGTAAGTGATGAACTGCAGGATCTTGTTGATGCCGTTGCGCAATTCGGAATGCACCAGGGTGAACTTGGACGCCTCCTCGGCCAGCTTGGCCGCGTATGCCTCACGGCCCACCTTGGTCGCCCGGTACGCGCCGCTGCCCGCCACCACGAAGCTGCCCGAAAGCACCGGAGAGCCAACGGTCTTGTCGATGGGATCGGCTTCTCCGGTCAGCAGCGACTCGTCGACCTCAAGAGCGGCCTCCTCGATGACCTCGCCGTCCACCACGATCTGATCTCCGGGCCCCAGCTCGATGACGTCATCGAGAACCACTTCGTTGGGCGCGAGTGCTGTCGCGGCACCGTCGCGGCGCACCATGGGACGGGTCTGACCGACGATCGCCAGCTTGTCGAGCGTCTGCTTGGCGCGCAGCTCCTGAATGATGCCGACCGCACTGTTGGCGATGATCAGCAGACCGAACGCACCGTTGATGACCGAGCCGGTGGACAGCACGATGACCAACAGCACCCCGAGAATGGCGTTGATCCGGGTGAACACGTTGGCTCGCACGATGTCCGACACACTGCGTGCCGCACGCGAGGGGACATCATTGGTCTTCCCCTGCGCCACGCGCTCAGCGACGTCAGCGGCGGTCAATCCGCCGACGGTCAATCCCTCGATCGTTGCCACCCCTGCAGAGTAGCGACCGGCGCGCGCCTGGCACGGCTGCCGAGTGGGAACCTTGCGCAATTATTTGGCCGGATTGTCCCGCCACATTCCCGGTCGACGCGGGTAATGTCAGGTGGTATGACATCGAATGAACTTCCGGACTGGGACGCCACATATCAAGGCAAGGGTGAGCTCTTCCAAGGCGATCCGCCGTGGAACATCGGCGAGCCTCAGCCCGAACTCGCGGCGCTGATCGATGCGGGCAAGTTCCATGGTTCTGTCCTGGATGTCGGATGCGGCCACGCCGAAACCGCGCTGCGGCTGGCGGCATTGGGACATGTCACTGTCGGGCTCGACCTATCGCCCACGGCCATCGAGGCCGCTCGCAGCGCTGCGGCCGAACGCGGACTGTCCAACGCCAGCTTCGAGGTCGCCGACATCACCAAGTTCTCCGGATACGACGGGCGCTTCAACACCATCGTCGACAGCACGTTGTTCCACTCGATCCCGGTCGAGGCCCGCGAGGCCTACCAACGGTCGATTTCCCGTGCAGCGGCGCCGGAGGCGTCGTACTACGTGTTGGTCTTCGCGGTAGGCGCCTTCCCACCGGGAATCGGCCCCAACGCCGTCACCGAGGACGAGCTACGCGCGGCGGTCGAACCGTACTGGGTAATCGACGAGCTGAGTCCGGCATTCATCCACTCGAACATCCCCGAGGTGATACCCGGCGCCAACTTCGACATGCCGCTGTTCCACAAGGACGAGAAGGGACGCAATAAGCAGCCCGCGTTCCTGCTTCAAGCGCACAAGCGTTAGGAAAGACGCCACCAGCCGTCGGGGGCAACGGGCTGCCGCATATCGGCCCGTTGCCCGGGCTTGGGCGCCACGACAGTGACGCCCTGCTCGTCGGCGGCGGTGAGTAACCGCTCGATCGGCTCGGCCCACGGATGCAGGGCCAGGTTGAACGTCGCCCAGTGGATCGGCAGGAGTGGGGCCTGAGACGTCGCGAGATCCAGGTGGGTCTGGACGGCCTCTTCGGGGTTCATGTGGATATCGGCCCACGAGGTGTTGTAGGCACCGACCGGCAACAGCGTCAGATCAAAGGGCCCGTAGGTGTCACCAATGACCTTGAAAGCCTTGGTGTATCCGGTGTCGCCACCGAAAAACACCTTATTTTTCGGTCCGGCGATGGACCAAGATGCCCACAGCGTGGTGTTGCGGGACAGCGACCTGCCGGAGAAATGCCGGGCCTGCGTGCAGGTGAGCGTGAGCTTTCCGAGCTGATGACTCTGGTCCCAGTCGAGCTCGATGACCCGCGCCGGTGAGACACCCCAGCTGCGCAGGTGCGCGCCTACCCCGAGCGGCACCACGAAAACCGCGTTCTGGCTCCGGGTCAGCGCGATGATGGAGTCCATATCGAGATGGTCGTAGTGGTCGTGACTAATCACCACGGCGTCCAGCGCGGGCAATGCCGACAGCTCCACCGGGACAGGATGCTGACGATGCGGCCCAACGGCTCGAGAGGGCGAGCATCTGTCGCTCCATACCGGATCGGTGAGCACCCGATACCCGTCGACCTCTACGAGCACACTGGAATGCCCGAACCAGGTGGCGGCCAAATCGGCAGGCGGACCGCCAAGTTCAGGGACCACGAGCGGCACTTGGCCTTTAGGCGCACCCGCGCTACGCCGGGTGATCACATCCCACACCACCGTGGTGGCCTCGGCATCAGGCGAAAACTGCCGTGCCGGTTCGGCGTTATGGAAGGAACCACCACGGTACTGCGGTGATCCCTGCGCAACCTCGGCGATGCGCTCCTTGCTGGCGCCCAGCGTTCGCGGGACGTCACGCAGGGCGCGCCCGAACCACGTCGACGCAAGAGCTGCGCCGGCGCCAACCCAGAGCGCCCGCACGCTCAGGCTCCCTGGAAGTTCGGGGGACGCTTCTGAATTCGCGCGACCTGAGCCTCGATGATGTCTTGGCTACTCCACGCCTTGTCGAACAGCACCTTGTGCTCGGGCAGCTGGTCCTCGAACGCACCGTCGTCGTTGAGCACCCGCTTGGCATGCTTGAGGGCCAGCGGCGCAAACCCGGCCAGCTCGGCCGCCCATGCCTGCGCGTCGGCAAGCTCTCCGATGCGGTTGGCCATGCCGGTCTGCAAGGCAGCCTGCGCGTCGAGCGGCTCAGCGGCCAGCAGCATGCCGCGTGCGCGTCCGTAACCGACCAACGAGGACAGTCTGCGGATGCTCCAGTTATCCAGGGCGATACCGTATTTGGCGACCGGGAACTGGAAGCGCGCGGTCTCGGAGACCACACGCAGGTCGGCCACCATCGCCAGCATGACACCGGCACCGATGGCGGGGCCGTTGACGGCGGCGATGACCGGAATGTCGGCGGCGTCGATGCTCTTGATCGAGTGCTGCCAGGCGTCTGCGAACTTATCGGGATCAGGAGCGCCGCTGGACAGGTCGGCACCCGCGCAGAACGAGGTGCCCTGCCCGGTGATGACGATGACGCGCGCCGTTTCGGCGGCCTTGCGGACCTCCTCGGCGAAGGCGAGCGCCAACTCGTAGGTCACCGCATTACGCCGTTCTGGGCGCTGCAGCTCAATGGTGGTGACGGGACCGTCGCTAGTTACACCGATCATGGCAACCACCCTAATATGGCGCCCATGACTACCGTCGCCGTGATTGGTGGCGGGCAGGCCGGGATCGCCGCGGGGTACTTCCTCCGGCGTCGCGGCCTTGAGCCCGGCGGCGGATTTGTCATCCTTGATCACTCCCCCGGCCCGGGCGGAGCGTGGCAGTTCCGCTGGCCCACGTTGACGCTCGACAACACCAACCGCATCTATCAACTGCCCGGGCTGCCGTTCGAGGAGACGGGCACCATCAAGGCGTCGACCGCCATGCCCCGTTACTTCGACGAGTACGAACATCGCTACGCCCTTGATGTCCGTCGGCCCGTGCACGTGCGCGAGGTGCAGGCAATTGCGGACGGCTTCTCGCTCGCAACCTCCGCGGGCGATTTCACGGTCCGTGGGCTGATCAACGCGACCGGGACCTGGGACAAACCGTTCATCCCCTTCGCCGCGGGCTCGGCCACCTTCGGGGGACGTCAGCTGCACACCCACGACTACCGGACACCGGAGGAGTTCGCCGGCAAGCACGTGCTGGTGGTCGGGGGCGGAGTGTCGGCGGCCCAATTACTGGGCGAGATATCGACGGTCACCCGCACATCGTGGGTGACCCGGCGCGAGCCGGTGTTCGTCACCGATTTCACCGTCGATCGACTGCGGGCCGCGGTCGCCGGCGTCGATGAACGGTCCCGGCAAGGCGAACCACAACGCTCGGTGGTGTCCGCGACCGGACTGCCCTGGACACCCGAGATCGCCGAAGCCGCGCAGCGCGGCGTGCTGGCCCGACGGCCCATGTTCAGCCGCATCACCCCGACCGGTGTGACCTGGCCCGACGGCAGCACACTGGATGTCGACGTGATCC
Source organism: Mycobacteroides sp. H001 (assembly GCF_001440005.1). Classification (NCBI taxonomy): domain Bacteria; kingdom Bacillati; phylum Actinomycetota; class Actinomycetes; order Mycobacteriales; family Mycobacteriaceae; genus Mycobacteroides; species Mycobacteroides sp. H001. Next base: position 58,944 of record NZ_LJYH01000034.1, on the reverse strand, counting down.
TGTGGTGTACCGGATTCCGGCACGCGCTGGATCACCTGGCACCGCTACACCTGCGCAACAGCCGCGGCGGCATCACCATGACCGGCCGCCTGCTCACTCAGGTCGCGGGACAACCCGCCGTCCACCTGCTGGGGTACGGGTCCTCGGCCAGCACCATCGGCGCCAACCGGGCATCGCGTGCCGCCGTCGTCGAGCTGATGAACTATCTAGAAGGACGTGCTGCCTGAGGGCTGCAGTACGAAACCGTGCTTCTGATCGCCCATGGTCACCTGACAGGCGGTCAGACTGCCCGCACCGACAGCACACGTGACGTTGCCATAGGTGAGCTTCTGCCCGACGTTGAGCACCGGCGCCTCCGGTTTGGTGCCACAGGACCAGGCGCCCTTGCTGATTTCGAAGGCGCCATCGCCCTTCTGCGCGACGGTGCCCATCGGGCAGGTGCCGACACCTGGGATGTTCACTCCGCCCAGTCCGGGCACATTGGCGCTCGCGCCACCGACACCGGGCACGTTCGGGGCGTTCTGGGCATCGCCCGGAATCCCGGGCACGGCACCATCGCAGCTGAGCCGCTGACGCGAGGTGGGCGTGATGTTCGCCGAGGCACGGAACATACAACCGATTCCGTCGGGGGTGGAGAAGTGGATCGAGCGGACCGAAGAGTTTTCGTTGGTCACGAAGAATCCGTCGGGTGCCACCGCGGCGAACCCGTTCAGATCCGGGAAGGCGGGGTCGGCGTGAGCGACACCCACACCCCCGGAAAGCAGCCCCAAACCAAGGACGGCGCAAACGCCAGCAACAGAGGAGACTAGCTTTACAGGTGCGTTTGTTGGCATGCGCAAGCTTTCGGTATGGGTCGCCGGATTATCAGCTTTCATGATACTGGCGACGCACGGGACGGCACCGACGTCCGCAGATGGAACGTTTTGAGCACTGCATCGGGCAAGATGGCAGACATGCCTGATGGACTTCGCGCAAGCGGCTCATCACCAGATGCCGGGCACCCCTCCCCGCGGGTACTGGTGGTGGACGACGACGCCGACGTGCTCGCCTCGCTGGAGCGTGGCCTGCGCCTGTCCGGCTTTGAGGTGAATACCGCGAGCGACGGCGCCGAAGCGCTGCGCTGCGCCACCGAGCATCGCCCGGATGCGATCGTGCTCGATATCAACATGCCCGTCCTCGACGGCGTCAGCGTGGTGACCGCGCTGCGCGCGATGGACAACGACGTACCCGTCTGCGTGCTGTCCGCGCGCACCTCGGTGGATGATCGCGTCGCGGGCCTGGAGGCGGGCGCCGACGACTACCTGACCAAACCCTTCGTGCTCGCCGAGCTGGTGGCCCGGGTAAAGGCCCTGCTGCGCCGCCGCGGCGCGGTAGCGACCTCGTCCACCGAGACCATCACCGTCGGCCCTCTTGAGGTCGAGATCCCCGGTCGGCGCGCCCGGATCAACGGCGTCGAGGTGGACCTCACCAAGCGCGAGTTCGATCTGCTGGCCGTATTGGCCGAACACAAGACCGCGGTGCTGTCCCGGGCCCAGCTGCTCGAGCTGGTGTGGGGATACGACTTCGCCGCCGACACCAACGTCGTCGACGTCTTCATCGGATACCTGCGCCGCAAGCTGGAGACCAGTGGCGCGCCTCGCCTGCTGCACACCGTGCGCGGTGTCGGGTTCGTGTTGCGTTCGCAGTAACTCTCGATGACCACTCCCAGTAAGCACCGCAGCCAGCGGATTACCGATCTGGCGTACCGACTGCTGGAGCGGCCCATGCGGGTCTTCTCACTGCGCACCCTTGTCGCGATCGCCGCGCTCGGGGTGATGGCACTCGTCGTCACGCTGGGCACCTGGGTGTGGCTCGGTGTGGAAGATGACCAGAACAGCCAGCTGGATCGCCGGCTGGACTCGGTGTCCAGCCTGGGTGCCGTCTCAAGCCTGCTGAATTCGGTGATCAGTTCGGAAGGGAAGATCGACACCCCCGACGGCCTGGTGCTCACCGCCCGCGTGGCCGGGCTGACCAAGTCCATACCCAGTGAAGTGGAACTGCCGCTGCTGGAACCCGGCTACGCCAACACCACCATCAACGGCGTCGAATACCGGGTCCGGTCGTTCATCGCCCCGGGCAACATCCCCGTGGCGGTGGGTGCCCCAATCGCCGAGACCCAACGGCAGATCGACCGGTACCACATCCGCATCCTCGCGATCTGTAGCGGCGTACTGATCGGGACCGTGATCGTGGGCTGGGTGATCTCCCTCATCGTGGTGAGCCCCTTCCGGCTGCTGGCGCAGCAGGCCCGTCTCATCAACGCACAATCCAACCCGGACGACGTGAACGTGCGCGGCGTGCGCGAGGCCGTCGAAATCTCCGAGGCGGTCGAGGGAATGCTCGAACGCATCAACACCGAACAGGAAAAGACCAAGGCGGCCCTCGAAACCGCACGCGACTTCTCCGCGGTGGCCTCACATGAGCTGCGCACCCCGCTCACCGCGATGCGGACCAACCTTGAGGTGCTCTCCACCCTGAACCTCAGCGAGGACCAGCGGGCCGAAATCCTCGAAGAGACAGTGCGGACCCAAACTCGCATCGAGGCAACGCTTTCTGCGCTCGAACGGCTCGCACAGGGCGACCTGACCACCGAGGACGACCACGTACCGGTCGATATCACCGAGCTGCTAGACCGCGCCGCGCATGATGCAGACCGCAGCTATCCGAATGTCGAGGTGTCTCTGGTCCCCTCGTCGACCATCTTGATGCTGGGGTTGCCCGCCGGGCTGCGGCTGGTGATCGACAACGCGATCAAGAATGCGGTCCGCCACGGAGGCGCATCGGAAGTCCGGCTCTCCGCGATCAGCACCGTGCACGGCGTGGAGATCGCCATCGACGACAACGGCAGCGGTATCCCCGAGGCCGAGCGCGAGCTGGTTTTCGAACGGTTCTCCCGCGGCTCCACCGCATCACACACCGGCTCCGGCCTGGGTCTGGCACTGGTGGCACAGCAGGCCGAACTCCATGGCGGCACAGCGGCTTTGGAGTCCAGCCCGCTGGGAGGCGCACGACTGGTGCTGCGCCTCCCAGGGCATTAGCCCTAGCGCGCGCCAAGCAGGTCGATCACGAACACCAGCGTCTTACCCGACAGCTGATGCCCCGCACCCGCCTCGCCGTAGGCCTGCGCCGGCGGCACCGTGAGCTGGCGACGTCCGCCCACCTTCATGCCGGGGATACCGTCCTGCCAACCCTGGATGAGCGCATCGAGCGGGAACTCGATGGACTCGCCGCGGTTCCACGAGCTGTCGAACTCCTCGCCGCTCTCGAACTCGACACCGACGTAGTGAACGTTGACGACCGATCCGGGTGCGGCCTCCGCGCCATCACCGACGGTGATGTCCTTGATGACCAGTTCGGTGGGCGCTGGACCTGGCTGAAAATCGATCTCGGGTTTCGTCATGCGATCGACCCTATCGTTAGGTCATGACCGATAGGTATGACACCGTAATCGTCGGTGGCGGACACAATGCCTTGACCGCCGCGGCGTATCTGGCGCGCGCAGGCAAGCGGGTGCTGTTACTGGAGCGGCTCGACGTGCTCGGCGGGGCGGCGATCTCGGCACCAGCATTCGAGGGCGTGGACGCCCGGCTGTCGCGCTACTCATACCTGGTGAGCCTGATGCCGCGGCAGATCATCGATGACCTGGGATTGGATGTACGCCTGGCGCGACGCAAGTACGCGTCGTACACGCCGGATCCCGAGGACGGCGGCCGAAGCGGGTTTCTCGCCAGCACAAATGATTTCGCAGAGTTCGGAGCACTCTGCGATTCGGTCACCCGGCCATTGTGGGACTCGATGCTGGAGCCACTGCGGCGCCGAAGCGACATCCGCACGGGGGCCTGGGAGCAGCTGATCGAGACACCCATCGGGGAGGTGATCCGTGCGGCCACACCCAACGACCTGCAACGCGGAGTCCTGCTCACCGACGCATTGATCGGAACCATCGCCAGTGCCGATGATCTTTCCCTGCAGCAGAACATCTGCTTCCTCTATCACCAGATGAATCCGTGGGACGTCCCCATCGGTGGCATGGGCGCTGTGACGGGCTCGCTGGAATCGGCCGCCCGACGGTACGGTGCCGAACTGCGCACCGGGGCAGAGGTTTTGTCGATCAATCCCGAGGGCGAGGTGCGCTATCGGGCCGGTGACGATGAGCACACCGCAATCGGCGAGCGTGTACTCAGCGGCGTCACGCCTACCGTGCTGGCCCGTCTCCTCGGCGAAGATCCGCCGGAGGGTCAGCCTGGGGCGCAGGTCAAGGTCAATCTGCTGCTAACCCGTCTGCCGCGCCTGCGAGATGAAAAGGTCACACCGGAGCAGGCTTTCGGCGGCACCTTCCACATCAACGAGACATACACGCAGCTGGAGAACGCCTACCGGCAGGCACAGGCGGGCGCCGCCCCTGACCCGTTGCCGTGTGAAATCTACTGTCATTCACTGGCTGACCCCAGCATTCTGTCACCAGAGCTGCGAGCATCCGGCGTGCAGACATTGACAGTGTTCGGGCTGCACACACCGCACGGACTGTCCGCAACGCGCGAGGAACTGCAGACCGCCGTGCTTGCATCGCTGAATTCGGTACTGGCCGAGCCGATCACCGATGTGCTGGCCACCGACTCGCACGGAGACCCGTGTATCGAGACCAAGACCACCGCCGATCTGGAGCACGCCCTCGGCATGACGGCGGGCAACATCTTCCACGGCGGATTGCAGTGGCCGTTCGCCGAGGACGACGACCCGCTGGCGACCGCCGCACAACGCTGGGGCGTGGACACGGACCACGACCGGATCCTGCTGTGCGGCTCAGGGTCCCGCCGCGGAGGCGGTGTGTCCGGTCTCGGCGGATACCACGCCGCAATGGCTGTACTCGACGCTAACTGAGTGCCGCCGCCCGCACCGACCTAGCGTTTCATCCCGCTCGACCGGGGTACACGACGGACATGACACGTTTCGGCTACACCCTCATGACCGAGCAGAGCGGACCAAAAGACCTTGTTCGCTACGCCGTTTCCGCCGAGCAGGCCGGATTCGACTTCGAAGTGTCCAGCGACCACTACTCTCCCTGGCTCAGTGCGCAGGGGCACGCCCCGTACGCCTGGACTGTGCTGGGCGCGGTGGCTCAGGCGACCGAACGAGTCGACCTGGCCACGTATGTCACGTGCCCGACTATGCGCTACCACCCGGCCGTCGTCGCGCAGAAGGCCGCGACCCTGCAGATCCTCGCCGACGGCCGATTCACCTTGGGGCTGGGCAGTGGCGAAAACCTCAACGAGCACGTCGTCGGTCATGGGTGGCCGACGGCCAAGCGTCGCCAAGCGATGCTCAGAGAAGCAATCCAGATCATTCGCGACCTGCTCGACGGTGAGCATGTGGACTGGAAGGGCGAGTACTTTCAGGTCGACTCGGCGCGACTGTGGGATCTGCCCGACATACCTGTCCCGATCGGCGTCGCGGTATCCAGTGGTGACACCGCGGCGAGTTTCGCTCCGGCCGCAGACCACCTGATCGCGGTAGCACCCGAATCGGAAATCGTGGACGCGTGGCACCAGGCGCGCCGCTCTGCCGCACTGCCCAAGGAGAGTCGCGTGATCGGTCAGCTGCCCATCTGCTGGGACACCGACCGCGACGCGGCGGTAAAGCGCGCGCACGCCGAGTTCCGCTGGTTCGCCGGGGGCTGGCCCGTCAACGCCGACCTGCCCACGCCCGCCGGATTCACTGCCGCAACACAATTCGTCCGGCCCGAAGACGTCGCGGGGCATATCCCCTGCGGTCCGGATTTCGACACGATCATCGAGAACGCCCGTGCCTACGCGAAGGCGGGCTTCACCGATATCGCCCTGGTGCAGGTGGGCGGCGACAGCCAGGATCGCTTCTTGTCCGAGGCCGCCGAACCTCTGCTCGCGGAACTGCGCGCCTCGATCTAGCCGTCGTGCACAGTCGGGCCGGTGGCCTTCTCCAGGAGTACGCGCAGGGATTCCAGCTCGCCCTCGGCCAGCCCGGCAAGACCGGCCGGTGCGGGATCGTCCATCTCCGCGATGACCGCTATCAGGCGCTGGCCTTCGTCGGTCAATGACACACGCTTGCACCGTCGATTGTCGGGATCGACGCGACGCACCACCAACCCACGCTGCTCCAGATCGCTCACCGCGACCGTCGCCGCTGGAGCATCCAGCGCCGTGGCCTCCGCGATTCCCTTCACTGTCATGGAGTGTCGCGCAAGCCTTCTCAGGATGCGCACCCGACTGAACGGCAGGCCGGTCGCCTCGACGACCGTCCGACGCCAACCATCGCGATTGTCCAGTACCAGGCTCGCCATGGTGCGCCAGACCTCATCCGCGAGGGGCCTATCCGACACGAGAAACCTCCCGTGAGGCAGTGCTCTCGATGAGCGGTGCGAGTCGCTGCGCCGAGCGCAGCGCGAACGGTGACGTGGACACGATACCGAGCGTAGCGATGGCGAGCCCGAGGCCCGCACACATGAACCACAGCGCGGGTGCACCGATCGAACCGCACAGTGCCACACCGATACTTACGCCCACCTGACGACTCGTGGAGGTGACCGCCGAGGCCGCGCCGGCGCGATCCAGCGGCATACCGCTGACCGCCGCATTAGTGATCGGTGCGTTCACCATGGAGAATCCCGCGCCGAAGATGGCGAAGACCACCAGGAGCTCCCAGATCGGTGTCGCCGCCGTAACCCGGGCGAGCAACAGCGAGGCGGTGAAGAACAGCGCGCCCGCCGCCAACAGTGACGGCCTGGCGCCGAACCGGCCCACCATACGGCCCGATATCGGCGAGAACACCAGCGCGCCAACGGCAATCGGCAGATAGACCAAACCGGTATGCATGGCCGAGAAGTGCCGCTCGCCCTGTAGGTACAGCGACATCGTGAACAGAAACGCGCTCCATGCCACGCACGCACATATCGCGGTGAGGGTGGCCGACGCGAACGGGATGCTGCGGAAGAACCGCAGATCGATGAAGGGGTGTCGCCGCCGGGACTCATACCTGAGGAACACCGCGAATGCCGCCAGCGCGGTGATCAGAACCACGATGAGCCGCGGCGCGGCCCATCCCAGCGACGGCCCTTCGATGAGCGTGAACACGATGCCGAACAGGAACAGCACGGCGAGCACCTGCCCCACCGGGTCCATGTCGCGCATGGTCGCCGACTTGCTCTCCGGCACGAAAATAGCCGTCAGCGTAAACGCCAGCGCGCACACCGGCAGGTTGATCCAGAAGACGGCACGCCAGCCCACCCATTCGATCAGCAGCCCGCCGACTATCGGGCCCAGCGCCATCGATATCCCGACGACCGCGCCCCAAAAGCCCAGCGCCCTGGCACGTTCCACGCGCCCGGTAAAGACCTGCGAAATGATGGACAGCGCAACCGGATTGAGCATGGAGCCACCCACCGCCTGCAGCAGACGCGCGGCGATGAGCAACCCGACGGTGGGGGCCACGCTGCACAGCAGCGAACCCACCGCGAAGATCGACAGCCCGATGTGGAAAACCTTCCGGCGCCCCAGCCGATCCCCCGCGGCACCCGAGAGCATGAGCAGCGAGGCCAGCCCCAGGGTGTAGATGTCGATGACCCATTGCAGCTGCGAGGTGCTGGCACCGAAATCGGCCCGGATGGTCGGTAGCGCCACGTTCACGATGGTGGAATCCATCGACACGATGAGCAGACTCAGACAGCAAGACCCCAGGATGACGATCTTGCGGCGCTCACTGAGCGCACCGACAGCTGCTTCCACACAACCATTGTGAAACTACAACTGTTAGCGATGCAAACAGATTTATGTGAGCTTTGTCATCTCCCGAGGGAAGCTACGGGTACTGACGCTCTCCGTAACCGGTGTAGATCTGACGCGGGCGACCGATCTTGCCCGGCTCCGAGTGCATCTCACGCCAGTGCGCAATCCAGCCGGGGAGCCGGCCCAACGCGAACAGCACGGTGAACATGCGAGTCGGGAAGCCGATGGCCCGATAGATCAGACCGGTGTAGAAGTCGACGTTCGGGTACAGCTTGCGCTCGATGAAGTAATCGTCGGTGAGTGCGGCTTCCTCGAGGGCCTTGGCGATCTCCAGGAGCTGATCGTCCCCGCCGAGCTTGCCGAGGATCTTGTCGGCCTGCTCCTTACAGATGCGCGCACGCGGGTCGTAGTTCTTGTAGACACGGTGCCCGAAGCCCATGAGCTTGACGCCGTCCTCGCGGTTCTTGACCCGTCGCACGAAGTCATGGGTATCGCCGCCCTCGGAGCGAATGCGCTCCAGCATCTCCAGCACCGCCTGGTTGGCGCCGCCGTGCAGCGGGCCCCACAGCGCGTTGATGCCACCGGAGACAGAGGTGAACAGGTTCGCGTCGGACGAACCGACCAGCCGCACCGTCGAGGTCGAGCAGTTCTGCTCGTGATCGGCGTGCAGGATCAGCAGCATGTCGAGCGCCCGGACGATCTCCGGATCCACCTCATAGGGCTCGGCCGGTAGACCGAAGGTCATCCGCAGGAAGTTCTCGACGAGGGTAAGCGTGTTGTCCGGGTACAGGAACGGCTGACCGACCGACTTCTTGTACGCGTAGGCCGCGATGGTCGGCAGCTTCGCGAGCAACCGGATCGTGGACAGCTCGACCTGCGCGTCGTCATGCGGGTCCAGCGAGTCTTGGTAGTAGGCACTGAGCGCGTTCGCGGCGCTGGAAAGCACCGGCATCGGGTGCGCGTTGCGCGGGAAGCCGTCGAAGAACCGCTTGAGGTCCTCGTGCAGCAGAGTGTGGCGCTGAACCTTGGTGGTGAAGTCCTCCAGCTGCTGCGGCGTGGGCAGCTCGCCGTAGATCAGCAGGTAGCTCACCTCGATAAAGGTGGACTTGTCGGCCAGCTGCTCAATCGGGTACCCGCGGTAGCGCAGGATGCCGGCGTCGCCGTCGATATAGGTGATTGCGCTCTTGGTCGACGCGGTGTTGACGAACCCCGCATCGAACGTGGTGTAGCCGGTATCAGCCAGCAGTTTCCCCAGCGCGAAGCCATCCGAGCCTTCGGTCGCGCGGACGATATCCAGCTTCGTTTCGCCTCCGGGGTACTGGAGAGTAGCGAAATCGTTGTTGTCGGCCACAGGCATCCCTTCTGAGGTTCAGCGGCTCCATGAGAACGTTCATAGAGAAGGTAGTCGCTCCCTCCACACGGCGCCTGGTCAGGGTCGAGGTCGGGGGTCCACCCGGGTGCCGAGCGACCGGCGGCGGCTCCCTTTCCGGCGCACCGTCGCGAGTGCACCGTCCCACAACAACATCGCGCCCGCGGTGATGATCGCCGGCTTGAACGTGTCCCTGGCAAGCCCGGCGGTCGCCGTGGCCTTGGTCGCGGCACTGGCCTTGGACATGTGCCCGGAGTCGAAGGGCGGCTGCGGGTCGTATTCGATACTCAGCTGAATCGCCTTGGCCCGCTCCTCCCCGGCGATGTGGCCCGCGAGCCACAGCCCCAGGTCGATACCCGCGGACACCCCCGCCGCGGTGACCACACCGCCGTCATCCGCATGCACGATGCGCTCATCACCGACCGGGGTCACCCCGAACGGCTTCAGCAGCGGGAGCGTGGACCAGTGCGAGGTGGCCCGCTGGCCCTCGAGGAGACCGGCTGCCGCTAATACCAGCGAACCACTGCACACCGAGGTGGTCCACGTGGTCGTCGGGTGCACTCGGCGCAACCACTCCAGTAGCTCTTCATCGCGGGCCGCCATGGTCGTTCCGGGCCCACCGGGCACCAGCACGACATCGGGTGCGGGGGTCTCCTCGAACGAGTGCGTGGCACCGATGACCAGCACGCCCGAATCAGCGGTGATGGGTCCGGGCTGGTGCCAGACGAAGCGGACTTCGGTGTCGGGCATGAAGCGCAACACCTCGTAGGGACCGATGAAGTCCAGTGCGGTGAAATCCGGGTACAACACGATGGCGATTTGAGTCATAACGAAGCCCTTTCGGTGCGATAGAAGGTCTTGCGGTACTGATCGGGCGATACGCCCATGCGGCGAACAAAATTGCGGCGCAAGGATTCCGCAGATCCGAACCCGCAGCGATCCGCGATCACCACCATGGTGTCGTCGGTCTCTTCGAGCTGACGGCGCGCGGCCTCGGAACGGATGCGTTCCACATAGGCCGACGGCGCCTCGCCGACTTCCGCGGTGAAGACCCGGGTGAAATGCCGTGGGCTCATCGCGGCCAGACGAGCCAGCTCGGGCACTCGGTGTGATCCGCCAGGCTGCGCCTCGATGGCCTCTTGCACATCGCGGATCGGCATGCGCTTGGCCCGCGGCATCCACACCGGGGCCGCGAATTGCGACTGCCCACCCGGACGGCGCAGATACAGAACAAGCCAGCGCGCCACCGTCTGCGCCACCTCCGCGCCGTGATCGTCTTCGACGAGGGCCAGCGCCAGATCGATACCCGCCGTCACCCCGGCCGCCGTCCACGTCTTGTCCGAGCTGCGTATGAAGATTGGGTCAGGATCTACTGTGATGCTTGGGAATTCACTAGCCAAGGTCTCGGCGATAGCCCAGTGGGTGGTGGCCCGGCAACCGTCGAGCAGGCCGGCCTCGGCGGCCAGGAACGCACCGTTGCAGACGCTGACCACCCGTCGCGCGCAGCGTGCCGAAGCACGGATCCATTCCATGACGGCCGGATCCCGCTGAACCGCGGGCACACCGACGCCGCCAGGCAAGACCAAGGTGTCGCATCCCGCACCGGGATCAGGCAGCGGACGGGTGACCAACTCCATACCCGAACCGGTGGCGATCGGACTGCCATTGCTGGACACCAGCGACACGTCGTAGCCGGGGGTACCGGTCAAGTACTGGGATGCGGTCGAGAAGACCTCATATGGCCCCACCAGGTCGAGGGCCTGAACTCCCGGAAAACCCAGGATCACCACCGAACGCGTCACGCCTCTTAGTGTTCGCCACCTGGGCAATGGCGTCCAGGTCGGGTATCCCACAAATTAGGACATCAGGAGCTCGGCAGCCACTGCTCCCCAGAAGCATCGAGCAGCCGCTGGTGATCCGCACGATTGACGCGCACGTAGGCGTCGGCGAAGTCAGCGAAGGCCGCATCAGCGGTATTCGGATCGGCCCCCGCGCCGAGGTAGCCCGCGATCACCCCGGGCACACCCGATTGAGCGTGGGCACGCGCCAGCGCCATCGCACACAGCGACCCGTACAGCGCCAGGTCGTTGGGATCCGTGAGACTGGCGATCTCGACCGATCCCTTCATATCGCGGAACTGCCGCACGTAGAAGCTGCCGCGACGCGTCGAGGACACGTAACCGAGGAAGGGATCACCGCTGGCCTGCATGATCCGCTGGCCGGCCACCACCCGGCGCCCGTGATCCAGCCGCAACTCCTGCGGAAAATACGGCTCGATCACCGAGGCCGAAGCCTCCTTCATCTGCAGGAACAGCGGCGACCCATCGGCGTCGGTGAGCAGGGCGAGATAGCAACGGGTGCCCACACTTCCGACACCGACCACCCGCACCACCGCATCCTCGAACTGATGGCATGCCAGCAGTGCTACGACGTCCTCGGGCACCGAACCGAAGTACTCCTCCACCATCGCGGCGGCTTCGGAGAAACCCACCTCCGGGACCCGGACCGCAATGTCCTGCTGCTCCACGATTCGGTAGCGACCGTCGACGGTGGTCGCCGTCAGCTTCTTCAACGCACGATGCGAGGTGTTGCGGGAGGCCTTCGAGACCGTTTCGGTTGCCAGCTTGGACGCGCTCTTGGACAGTCGCGAGACCAGATCCAGCACCTCGAGCGCGGTCGTCTTGAGATAGAACCGTTCCAGGGCAGACAGCTGCGCCAATTCGCGCATCCGGGTGCGGTAGGCGGCGGCGGTCTTGGTGGCGCTGGCGCGCACCGCGTCGTCCGACATCCCGAATTCCTGGCCGAGAATCGCCACACTCGTGACCAGTCGTTTGACATCCCATTCCCACGGACCGATCGCGGTCTCGTCGAAATCGTTGACGTCGAACAGCAGCGCACGCTCACGCGAGGCGAAGAGCCCGAAGTTGGAAAGGTGTGCGTCACCGCAGATCTGAATCGGTACCCCGGTGGTTGCCGTGCCGGCAAGATCGGAGGCCATGACCGCGGCCGCCCCACGATAGAACGCGAACGGCGATTCCGACATGCGCTCGCGGCGCACCGGAACCAGCGACGGGATCCTGGACGTGTTCTGCGCGGCGAGCACCGCGATCGGATCCCGGTGCGGTTGATCGGGAAGTTCCGCGAGGCGTCGCCGCGGCATCTGGTCACGCAGCCCGCGGCCCAGAGCAAGCTGCTTGTCCCGCGGAAGTCGCCGCAAGTCCACTGGCGTCAGAGCGTCCATGGGGTGAAACCTACTGGGGCTGCACCTTGTCCTGGTCAGCCTCGCTCGCATCCTCCGCTGTGATCTCCTCCGACGTCCGGAACCGCACGAACACCGGAACGAGGAGCGCGGCAACGACCACCCCCACCACCACAAGCGCACCACCACCGGCGGCGGCCGCCGTCGTACCCACGACCGCGGCGGCCGCACCATGCGTGAAGTCGGCAACCCGCGGCCCTCCGGCCACCACCACCGTGAACACACCCTGCAAGCGGCCGCGCACATCGTCCGTCGCCACCGATTGCAGGATCGTTGTCCGGAAAGCCGCCGACACCATGTCGGCGATACCGCCGATCACCAGGAACACCAGCGACAGCCACAGCAGCGGCGCGTGCGCGGTGAGCCCGAAACCCACCATCGCCAGCCCCCACACCACGATGCTGACCACCACCGCCAGACCCTGGCGATCGATCCGATGGAACCAGCCGGAGAACACCCCGCCGATCACCGCACCCACCGATATCGCCGCCGACAGCAGCGCGATCACGGTGCCGCCGTCGGCTGGATCACCGAACCCCTCGTGGGCAATCTGCGGGAACAGGATGCGCGGCATCCCGAAGATCATGGCGATGAGGTCCACCACGAAAGACATCAGGACGATCTTGTGCCCGGCCAGATAGCGGAAGCCCTCGAGGACGTCACGAAGGCCAGAAGTGTTGGCTTGCAGATCTTTTGACGCACTACTCGGCGGCATCCTGTGCAGCCGGACTGTCGCCCAGATCGGCGCCAAGCACGCGATGGCGTCAATCAGATACAAGGTGGACAGATCCACCCACTTCAGCAGCACCCCGGCCAGCAGCGGACCCGCGATGAACCCGAACTGTTGGACCGTCATGTTCAGCGCGTTCGCGGCCGGCAGCTGATCGAGCGGAAGCATCCGCGGAATCGCCGCGGCGCGCGTCGGTGAATTCACCGCGAAGAAGGCCTGCTGTACCGAGAGCAGGCACAGCACCACCCACACGTTGTCGACGGATAACGCGGCCTGCAGCCACAACAGCACCGAAGAAACACCCAGCCCGATGGCCGTAATGATCAGCAGGGTCCGCCGGTCCATCCGGTCCGCCAGCGCGCCGCCCCACAGGCCGAACACCACCAACGGCACCAAACCGAAAACGCCCGTCAGTCCCACGTACGCCGAACTGTGGGTGAGCGCATAGATCTGAACCGGGACCGCGAACAGCGTGAGCCCAGCGCCGATGACCGTGACGACCCCGGCCAGCCACAGACGCCGGAAATCGGCGTTGCGCAGAGGAGTGATGTCCGCAAAAAATCGACTCAGACCGCACCCGCTCCACTAGTCACCGGCCAACAGATACCGCAGCCGTCCAGGCTGGCTAACTTACCTGGACGGCTACGGGTTCACCGCGCCGGCTCGGATACTTCGTCAGATGGCGTGAGCACCGTGTCCGGCTCTGACTCGGACTGCGCTGGCTCCGCCGCGGGTTGTGCTTCCTGCGATTCGGATTCCGCATCCGGCAATTGCGCCACCAGGTACTCACCGAGCCCACCGATGGTCGGGTAGTCGAACACCGCCGTCGCGTTGATGGTGAACTTGCCGCCGAACTGGCTGTGCAGCCGGTTACGCAGCTCGATCGCCATCAGCGAATCCGTACCGAGGTCCAAGAACCGGCTCGTCGCGGCCGGCGGCTGCGCCAGGCGCAGGAAGTTCTGCACCTCGCGCTGCAGGAACTCTGTCACGAAACCCGCCCGCTGCGGCACCGGTATCTCCATCAGTTGCTTGAGCAACTCGCTGTCACCGGTCACCTCGCCCACGGCACTCGGCAACACGAGGTCCAGGATCGGCGGACGCGAACTGCCCAGCACCTTCGCCGCACGCTGCCAGTTGGCCTTGATGACGGTGGCCTGGCCCGTGCCGTTGGCAATGACCTCGGCCAGAGCCGCGAGTGCCGCCGAGGGATCCAGCGGAATCAGGCCCTGCGCACTGATGTTCGCGGTCGCCGCCTCCGAGGAGGCCATACCTCCTTGCCCCCAGGGGCCAAAGTTGACGCCGGTGGCGGGCAGGCCCTGCGACCTGCGCCGCGCGATCAGACCGTCGAGCCACGCATTGGCCGTCGCGTAGTTGGACTGACCAGGCGAACCGAACAAACTCGACACCGAGGAGGACACGATGAAGAAGTCCAGATCCTCGTCCTTCGTCAGCCTGTCAAGGTAATCGGCACCGAACGCCTTGGGCGCCAAGGTGGTCCGGAACCGCTCCACGCTCTGCTGACCCAGCAGGGCGTCATCGAGCACGCCTGCCAGATGCGCGATGCCGCCGAGCGGGGGCAGCTCCGCCCGAATCCGCTCCAGCAGCTTCACAACCTCGGACTCCTCGCCGACATCGGCGGTGAAGACGTGGATGCGGGCCTTGGAGCGCTCACTGATCTCCTCGATCAACCGTTGCGCGTCCACATCTGGAGCACGGCGACTGGTCAGCACGATGTCACCGGCACCGAGCTGAGCCAGATACGACGCGGTGTGCAGGCCGATCGCACCCAATCCACCAGTGATCAGATAGGTCCGATCCTGCTGTGGTGCGAGTGGATTCGGCATCTGGCACACGATCTTGCCGATATGGCGGGCCTGCTGCATGCGGCGGAACGCCGTCCTGGCCTCCGTCAGCGGGTAGATCTCGGCGGGCAGTGGTGTCCACTCCCCCTTGGCCAAACCGTCCGAAACCTCCGTCAGCAAGCCCCTAATACGTTCGGGCTCTTGGAACATCACCGTGTCCAGCGCGACGATCTCGTAGGCGATATCTGGGCGTGCCTCGGCCATCTGCTCCGAAGTCCAGATATCACGCTTGGCGATCTCGGCGAAACGGCCGTTCTTGGCGGTGGCCCGCACGGTCGCCTCGACAAACCCTTCGCTGGTGAGGCTGTTGAGCACCACGTCAACGCCATGCCCATCGGTGTCGGCGAGGATCTGGTCGGCGAAATCGGTTGTACGCGAGTCATACACATACTTCACGCCGAGCTTGCGCACGGTCGCCCGCTTGAAGGTGCTCGCTGTCGCATAAACCTCGGCACCGCACTGTTGCGCCATCTGTATCGCAGCCAATCCCACACCACCACTGGCCGCGTGGATGAGCACGCGATCGCCGGGCTTCAGCTGCGCCCAGTCGAAGGCGAGCCGAACCGTTAGCGCCGCAGCGGGAATCGTGGCGGCCTCGACCGCACTGATCCCGTCCGGAATCGGCGCCAGGAACTGAGCCGGTGCGTTGAACCGGCTGGCGAAGGCACCCTGCATGGAGCCATAGACCCGCTGACCCACCGCGACCTCGGTAACACCCTCACCCAATTGCGTGACGACACCGGCGAAGTCACCGCCGATCGGACCCGGGTCACCCGGGTACAGACCTAGCACGTTGAGCACGTCACGGAAGTTGAGACCGGCGGCCTCCACCCGCACCTGCACGTAGCCCTCGTCCGGCGCCTCGACCTCCTTCTCGGTGATCCGCAGGTTGTCGATGGCACCCCGTTCGGTGGGCAACAGGGCGTAGTCGCTCCCGCGCGGCACCGTGAGATTGCCGCTGCGTGACCACGGCAACAACCGCGAGGCGAGCAGCTTGCCCTGCCGCACAGCGATTTCCGGCTCCTCGACCGGCGTAACCAATAGATTCGCCAGCGCCTGTACAGCCTCGGGTGAGCCGTCACCATCAACGAGCTTGGCACGCAGCGCCGGTTCCTCGTTGATGGTGGTGCGCCCGAATCCCCACAGGGAAGCCTGCACCGGATCAACCGGCTCGCCCGACTCGGTGGCCACGGCGCGCTCGGTGACGATCCAGAGACCATCGGGAAGTTTCACGCCATTTTGTGCGCCGTTCTGCACCGTATGCACAGCACTGAGCAGGTTGGCGATCTCGGTCTCCAGACGCGCGATCTCATCGGTGCTCGACTCCTGCGCACCCGGTGCGGCGGCACGCCAGACGACACCGGAGAACGGCACGCCGCGCTCCTTGGCCTCTGCCAGCACCTGTCCGAGAAGTTCCGGATTACTCGTCCGATCGAACGGGATGCAGCCCGGCACCCTGGCGGCCAGCTCGTCGAACCCGGCGATCAGCCAGGTACCGCTTGCCGTCGCGGTGCCATCCTCCGCGGCTGGCACCGGAACCTCGTGCCAGCCAAGGGTGTACAGCAGGCGGGTGGCATCGCCGCCCAGCCCGCGCAGCAATGCCTCGCGCGGCGCACGTTTCACCGTGAACTCGCGAATCCCACCGAGGTGACGGCCATCGCGATCGAGATAGTCGAGATCGAAGACCTGGGTCTCGCTGTCCAGCGCGCTCTCATGCCACCGGGCCCGGCAGTAGAAGCGCCGCGGCATCTTTTCCTTCAACGTCACCTGGCCGTACCGCAAGGGCAGGAACAGATCGTTGATGCCCTGCTCAGCCGCGAGCAGGGCCGGGAACGCCGGGAAGGCCACACCGGTGCACAGATCCATCAGCACCGGGTGCATCGGCTCGGTACCGAGCTGTTCTGCAAGTTCCTCACCGACGAGGACGTCGCCGATGGCCTCACCCTGACCAAGCCAGAGTGACTTCAGAGAGCCGGACCAGGTTGGGCCCCAGGACAGTTCCAGATCAGCGAAGGTTTCGAACAGCTCGTTCGGACGCATGCGCTCCATCCGCTCTATGGCCGCGTCAACCGGCTCGGCCTCCGAGGACTGGCCGGCCGCATCGTCGGCGCTGTCATCGATACCCGGTACGACGGTGCCTTCGGCGTTCAGTGACCAGTCCACATCGCGTTCGCCGTAGGGACGGCTGTGCACCTGGAACTTCGACCCACTGCCATCCTCCAGCGGATGCAGCGTCAGCTGTACCTCACGAGAACTCTTCTCCGGCAAAATAATCGGCTCGTAGAAGAACACATCCTTGGCCCGTGCCGGAGTGCCGACGGCCGCCAGGGCCATCGCGGCATACGTTGCGCCGGGTACGACGACGGTGCCGTAGATAACGTGGTCGGACAGCCAGGGCTGCGACCTGACCGACAACCGGCTGATGTAGACAGAATCGCCGGAGGCCAGGTCTTCGCCTCGACCCAGGATGCCCGCGGACAAGCCGCCCCCGCCTTCGATGGCGGCGCCGGACGACTTCGGCCAGAAGCGGCGGCGCTGGAAGGGATAGGTCGGCAATTCCAGCGTGTTACGCGGGTGGCGCCGCAGCGCGGCGAAATTGGGCCGATGACCGCCGACGTACGCCGCGGCCAGTGCCTCGGCGATCTGGCGTCGGTCGCCAACACCCTTGCGCAGCGAGACAATCGCCCGCGGAGCGGCCAAGTGCTCCGGCCAGACCTGCACCGCGGCGCCGGTCAGCACCGGCTGCGGGCCGATCTCCATCAGCACCGAGCAACCCAGCGCGGCCACGGTGCGCACACTCTCGGCGAACTGCACCGGCTGACGGGAATGCCGCCGCCAGTACTGGGCGTCGATCGGGGTCTGTGCCGTCAGCACCGCACCCGTGCGGTTGCACACCAGCGGCAACGTGGGAGTCGCGAACTGTACTTGCGCTGCGTACGACTCGAATTCGTCGAGCACGGGGTCCAGCAGCTCGGAATGGAACGCATGGCTGGTCTCCAGCCAGGTGCACCGGATTCCCTCCTCCTCGAAGCGCGCGACCGCCTGTTCCACATCCTCACCCGGACCCGACAGCACGGTGTTCGGTCCGTTGTAGGCGCCCACCGACACACGCGGAAAATCACTCGCGATCTGTTCGACATGCTTGGCGTCGCTGAAGACGGCCACCATGCGCCCGCCCGCGGGCAGACTGCCGAAGAGCCTGCCGCGCTCGGCGATCAGTCGCGCACCGTCCTCCAGACTGAACACTCCGGCGACGCATGCGGCCGCGTACTGGCCGACACTGTGGCCCAGCACCACGTCGGGCTCAATGCCCCACGACTGCCACAGCCGGGCCAGACCCATCTCTACGGCGAAGATGGCCGGCTGCGCGAATGACGTGTGCCGCAGTACCTTCCCGGCTTCTCCGCCGGTTTCGCGATCGGTGGCGAACATCACCTCCAGCAAGGGCCGCTCGACGATGTCCTTGACGGCTTCCGCGCAGCGTGTGACGGTCTCGGCGAAAACCGGCTCTGCGTCGAACAACTCACGCGCCATACCGGGATACTGACTGCCCTGTCCGGTGAACAGCCAGGCCGTTGTCGGGTGGTTCGTGTGCTCGCCACGAACCACACCGGGGCGCAGCCGGTTCTGAACCAACTCGGCCAGCCCCTCGCGCGCGGACTCCACCGAGTCCACGACGAGAGCGGCACGATGTTCGAAGTGCGACCGCCCACTCCCCGCGGTGAGGCAGACATCCTCGATGTCGACCTCTGGATGGGCGCTCAACCAGGACTCATAACGCTGCGCCACCGCGGCCAGCGCCTCCGGCGACCTGGCGGACAACGGCAGGACGTTCACCTTGTCGCCCTGAACTTCTGGTGTAGCGGCGGTGTCGTCGGGGCCACCTTCATCCGTCACCACTGCCCGTCGCGGTGCCTCCTCGATGAGCACGTGGGCATTGGTGCCGGTGAATCCGAACGAGCTCACCCCGGCGCGCCGTGGCCGACCGTTGGGCTCCCATGGAATGGCCTTGTCCACCACCCGAACTGGCAGCGACTCCCATGGGATGTGCGGGGACGGCTTTTCGAAGTGCAGACTCTGCGGCAGCACCCCGTTTTGGAGCGAGAGCACCACCTTGATGAGACCTGCTGCACCGGAAGCCGATTCGGTGTGACCGATGTTGGATTTGACCGAGCCCATCAGCAGCGGCCGGTCTGCCTCGCGCGAGCCACCGTAGGCCGCAGCCGCCGCCTGCACCTCGATCGGATCACCCAGCGGGGTGCCCGTTCCATGCGCCTCAAGGTAATCGACGTCCCCGCCCGCCAGACCGGCACGCGCAAGCACCGTTCCGATGAGTCGTTGCTGCGCCCCTCCGTTGGGAACGGTCAGTCCACTGGATGCGCCGTCCTGGTTCACCGCGCTACCCGGAATCACGGCCAGGACCCGGTCACCGTCGCGCTCCGCATCGCTCAATCTCTTGAGCACAAGAATCCCGCAGCCTTCACTGCGCACATATCCGTCGGCGGACGCATCGAACGTCTTGCAGCGACCAACCGGTGAAAGCATCCTGGCGCGTGAGGCGGCAATGACTGTCACCGGGCTCAACAGAACGTTCACACCACCGGCCACTGCCAGATCGCAATCACCGGAGTGCAGGGCCTGCACGGCCTGGTGGACCGCCACCAACGCCGAGCTGCACGCGGTGTCCACTGCCACCGCGGGTCCCTCGAATCCCAGCGCGAACGCAACACGTCCCGATATCGCGTTGAGCGCGTTACCGGTGATGAAGTAGGGCTCAATCTTGTCGATCGATTCCGACGACAGCAGGTGCGCGTACTCGTTGGCACCTACGCCAGCGAAGATGCCGGTTCGGCTGCCGCGCAACGCGGCCGGCGAGTATCCGGCGCGTTCCAATCCCTCCCACACCGTTTCGAGCATCAGTCGCTGCTGCGGCTCGATCCAGACGGCCTCACGCGGGGAAATGCCGAAGAACTCGGGATCGAATCCATCGATACCGTCCAGGAATCCGCCGAAGCGTGTGTACGTCTTGCCTGCGGTCTCCGGATCCGGGTCATAGAACTCGTCGATGTCAAAGCGGTCCTCGGGCACCTCGCGAATCGCGTCGACGCCTCCGGAAAGCACCTCCCAGAAGGCCTCCGGATCCGGCGCGCCGGGGAATCGGCATGACACCGAGACGATCGCGATCGGCTCGTCGGTGCGATCCGTGACAGCCGATACCTGTTGTGGCGCCGGCTTGGCTTGTTCGCTGAGGCCCAGCACCTCGCCGAGCAGATAGTCGGCAACATCGGAAATGCGCGGATGATCCATCACCAGGGTAACCGGAATCTCCTTGCCCACACCCTGCTCCATGCGTTGGCGCAGTTCGACGGCCATCAGGGAATCCATGCCGAGATCGAAGAACCCCGCGTCCTCACGGATCTCCGAGACGTCCACGCGCGTCACCTCGGCCACCGCATCGCGCAGGTAGTCCGTCAGAAGCTTCTTGCGCTGCTGCACCGGAGCTCCCGCAAGCCGTTCGACCAGCTGCGTCGTGCCCGACTGCGCGACACCCTGAGATGTGGCCAGATGCGAAGGCACCTCACGCTCTAGCTCCGCCAGGAATGCTCGCCTCCCGGCCTGCTGGTAGAGCGGTAGGAAACGGGCCCAGTCGATGCGGGCGACGACGCCCTGCGCCCCACCGTTCGATTGGGAAGCCGCCACCACATCCGCCAG
Source organism: Mycobacteroides sp. H001 (assembly GCF_001440005.1). Lineage (NCBI taxonomy): Bacteria > Bacillati > Actinomycetota > Actinomycetes > Mycobacteriales > Mycobacteriaceae > Mycobacteroides > Mycobacteroides sp. H001. Next base: position 38,216 of record NZ_LJYH01000034.1, on the reverse strand, counting down.
GCCGGCCAGCGCATCAGACGGTGACAACGTCTTGATCCCACGTTGTTCCAGTCGCGCCCGGGATTCCGCGTCGGCCATGCCTGCCGTCCACGGACCGAAATTAACGCTGGTCCCCGCGACACCCTGTTCACGCAGACGCCAGGCAAGTCCATCGAGGAAGGCATTGGCCGCGCTGTACGCGGTCTGACCAAAGCCACCCCACACCGAGGCGATGGAGGAGGTGCTGATGAAGAAGTCGAGCTTCAGATCGGCCGCTGCTTCGCTCAGATGCCAGGCGCCCCAGACCTTACCGGCGAAGACACGGTCTACCTCGGTGTCGTCGAGATCACTGAGCGGGGTGGTGCCGATCTCGCCTGCGGCATGGACGATGCCCGCCAGCGGCGGCAACTCGGCCTGCACGCCTGCCAGCAGGCGTGCCACGTCATGTGCGTCCGCGACATCGGCGGTGACCACCCGGACCTCGCAGCCGTGCTGCGCGCCCAGTGCATCGATGCGCTGCTGTGCCGCCTCGTTCGGTTCGCGCCGACTGGTCAGCACCAGATTCTTGGCGCCGCACGCGGCCAGGTACCCGGCGATCTCCAGCCCGATCGAACCCAACCCGCCGGTGACCAAGTAGGTTCCGTTGTCGCGGATTTCCAGCGGAGTACCGCTGGGCAGATACTCCCGCCTCACGAGCCGGGGAACGTAGACCGACTGATCGCGCAATGCGATCTGGTCCTCCCTGGCTGCGGCATCGGTCGATGCGGAAGCTCGGCTGATGAACTGTGACCATTCGGCAGCACTGGCATCGGCCAGATCAGCAAGTCCACCCCACACTTGTGGAAGCTCGAGGGCTGCCGCACGGCCGAATCCCCACAGGGCACTCTGTTCTGGCGCCACGGTATCGGTATCGGTGATTCGCTGGGCGCCAAGGGTTATCACCCAGATTGGTGCCCGCAGTTCAGCAGCCGCAGCGGCGCGGAAGAGCCGCCGCGTTCCGCCCAGTATCTGGTGTTGTATCCGCAGCAACGACCGCGCCGAGGAGACACCCCCATCGAGGGCCGCGACATGCACGATGCGCAATGCCGAATCATCTTCTGCCGCAGCGCGCAGCACCTCGACGAGCTGCGCCTCTTCGGCGTCGGACGTCGGCAACCCGAGAACCCGGTACTGCTGTCCACGTGCAGTGAGCGCATCAACCAGAGGCGCGGCCGCGCCGGTTACATCACCCACGAGAAGCCAGGTGGTAGCCGTGCTGGTATCCGCACCCGCGAGCGGCGTGGGCGACTTGTCCCACCGGAACTGGTAGCGAGCATCCGCGATCGTCTGCGTGGTGCGTTGCTGGTTATGTTGTGCCGCAAGCTTTGTGAGGACCGCCAGAGTCTGCTGGTCGTCGCTTGTACCGCCAAGCAGGTTCGCGAGTTCCTCGATCTTTCCGTCCTCGAGCAGACGGACGGCCTCGGTGCGCGGCCCGGAAGCCGGCTGTTGCTGGTTCGTGGCCTCGCGATTGTCGGCGTTTCGCTTATCACTGAACCAGTACTGGCGATGCTCGAACGGATAGGTAGGCAGGTCGAGCTTTCGCGCGTGGCCGTGCCGGAACGCACCGAAATCGGGCAGGTGCCCCAGGACATACGCGTCGGCAGCGGCTTCGGTGATCTGCCTGTGGTCCGCGGTGTTTCGACGCAAGGAGGCGATCGCCCGCGGCGCGGTGGCCGGGTCGGGCCAGGCGCGGAGCGCGGCGGCGGTGAGTACCGGTTGTGGGCCGATCTCGAACAGCACCTTGCAATTCATGTCGGCGAGGGTGCGCACGCTCTTGGCGAACTCCACCGGTTGGCGTGCGTGCCTGCGCCAGTACGCACCGTCCAGTTTCACACTTCTGCCCAGCGCGGTGCCCGTGCGGTTGTCGATCAGGATCCGTTGTGGTGTCTTGTAATTGAACTTGCCGGCATACGCCTCGAACTCGTCGAGGATCGGGTCGAGCAAGGCCGAGTGGAACGCGTGACTGGTCTCCAGGAAGTCACACCGAATGCCCTCGGCGACCAGCCCCGCCACCGCCTTTTCCAGATCCTGTGCGGGACCTGACAATACGGTGTTGGCACCGTTATAAGCGGCAACCGACAGACTGGGGAAATCGTCAGTCAGGCTCTCCACCCGCTCGGCGGCGGCGAATATCGCTGCCATCCGCCCGCCGGCGGGCAAGCTGCCGAACAAGCGGCCGCGCTCGGCCATCAGCGCAGCGCCGTCCTCGAGGCTGAACACGCCCGCGACGCAGGCTGCCGCGTACTGGCCAACGCTGTGACCCAACACCACATCCGGCTCGAAGCCCCACGATTGCCAGAGCCGGGCCAAGCCCATCTCCACTGCGAACAGCGCGGGCTGTGCATAGGCGGTCTGCCGCAGCGTCGCCTCGGCATCTGGACCGTCTACATCGAAAATGACATCCAATAACGGCTTTTCGAGAACATCGGCCACCGCCGCCGCGCAACGCTTCAGCGTCTCGGCGAACACCGGCTCGGTGTCGAACAGCTCACGGGCCATGCCCGGGTACTGGCTGCCCTGGCCGGTGAACAGCCACGCCGTCTTGGGCGTGTCATGGGATTCTCCACGCCCCAGGCCCGGGGCAGGGCGGTCATCGGCGACGGCGCCGAGCAGCTCCACGGCGGCTTCACGGGAGTTGACCACCAGCGCGGCGCGGTGCTCCAAATGTGCGCGCCCCACTCCGGCGGTGAAGCACAGGTCCGCCAACGTGGCCTCGGGGTGCCCGTTCAGCCAGCTGCGGTATTGATCGGCGATCTGCACCAACGCGGCGGGTGTGCGCGCCGACAGCGGCAGAATGCTGAACCGGTCCCCCGTCGACTCCGGCTCTTCGACCGTTTCGATCTCGGCCGCTACCGGAGCCTCTTCGAGAATGACGTGAGCATTGGTTCCGGCGAACCCGAACGAGCTAACTCCCGCAATACGTGGGCGCCCGTTGCGCTCCCACGCGGTGGCCTCCTTGACGACCTCCACCGGGAGCCGGTCCCAGGGGATGTGCGGCGACGGATTCTGAAAGTTGCGGTGCTGCGGCAACAATTCGTTCTCGAGTGACAGCACGACCTTGATGACGCCCGCGATACCCGCGGCCGCCTCCAGATGTCCGATGTTCGTCTTCGCTGAGCCGATCAATAACGGATCGTTCGCCGCACGGCCGATGCCGTAGGCCGCGCCAGCGGCCTGGGCCTCAATCGGATCGCCCAGCGATGTTCCGGTGCCGTGCGCCTCCAGATACCCGACGTCACTCGGCGCGACACCGGCACGCTTGAGCGCATCGGCGATAACACGCTGCTGAGCAACGCCATTGGGCACCGTCAACCCGCCCGATGCGCCGTCCTGGTTAATCGCGCTGCCCCGGATCACGGCCCGGATGCGATCACCGTCGCGGATCGCATCCTCAAGGCGCTTGATGACGATGACGCCGGATCCCTCACCACGCACGTAGCCGTCCGCGGCCGCGTCGAATGTCTTGCACTTGCCGTCGGGCGCCAGCATGTGCGCATGCGAGAACGTGATCATTGTGGCCGGGGTCAGCAGGACATTCGCACCGCCGGCCAGCGCGAGATCGCACTCTCCGAGTTGAAGTGCTTGGCACGCTTGATGAATTGCTACCAATGACGAGCTGCACGCCGTATCGACGGCAACCGACGGTCCCTGCAACCCCAGCCGGTAGCTGATGCGGCCGGCGGCCGCGGCATTGGAGGTGCCGATGGCCATGTAGGCCTCGATCTCCGGGAAAGTCAGCTCATCGGACGCCATTCCCAGGTAGTCATGGGTGGCCAAACCGACGAACACGCCGGCGTTGGTCTCGGCCAAATCCGTTGGGGCGATTCCGGAATGCTCCACTGCCCGCCATGCCATCTCCAGCAACAGTCGGTGCTGCGGGTCCATCAGCCTGACCTCGCGCGTCGACATACCGAAGAACGGCGCGTCAAACCCCGTCACGTCATCGACGAAGCCGGCACGACGGGTTACGACCTTGCCGGGAGCTCCGGGTTCGGAGTCAAAGAATTCATCGGCATCCCACCGGTCAGCGGGTACCTCCGATATCGCATCACGGCCTTCACGCAGCACGTCCCAGAACTCGTCCGCGTTGGCGGCACCGGGAAAACGCGCTGCATATCCGATGATTGCAAAACGTGGGGCGGGATTGATCGGATGGTCAGCGGATTCCATGCTGTGGCCTCCTTGCGTCGGCGGGTGGGGAGAGTGGCCCTCGACATCGTCGGACCGAGAATGTGACTCTGGACATCGGCGGGTGCGAACGCGACTCTAGCCGAACAAGTATCGTGCGCACTGTTGTTCCCAAACTTCGTGGTAACTAGGACAGTAAGTTCTAGTTATTCCCGGTATGCCATGTGGCGCATGGGGTTTCCGGGTCTTGGCCGACCGCGCGTTGTGCGGTCAAACCGAGGGTATGTTGGGCCACCGACGAGAGATGCCGGAGCGGGGCCGGCCGAGCGAGAGGACGGCGCTTTGCGCATTGGCACGATAACTGTTGGCGCACTTGACGAATGGACGTTGAGCCCCGGCTCCGTCACCTCGTGGCACCCCACCCCAGCCGCGGCCGAGAACGCCCGGCAAGCACCTGTGAGTTTGGTGCCAGTCAGCTACATGCAGAGCCAACATCTGCGAAATTACTACGAACGGAACAAAGCTGGCCTAAACTTCTCGCGCCAAATAATCGCCAGCTGCGATGTCGCGGGCCAGTGCGACATCGCCGCGATGGACCATGCCCTCAACGCATACCTGCGTAGGCATGACACCTTCCGCAGCTGGTTCGAGCGCGCCGAGGACGGGACGTTCGTACGGCACTCCATCAGCGATCCAAGCGAAATCGAGTTCGCGCCTGTAACACAAGGGCATATGACGGTCGATGAAATACGCAGCCACGTCATCGACATACCGAGCCCACTGGAATGGGGATGCTTCACCTTTGGAATCATCCAGAGCGAGAACCACTTCACGTTCTTCGCTGCCATGGACCACGTACATGGTGATGCGACGTTGATTGGCACCACCATGATGGAAGCCAACGGAATGTACTCCGCGCTGAGCGGAGGCGGGCAGGCCCTCACGCTTCCCGATGCCGGCAGCTTCGACGACTTCTGCACTCGCGAGCGCGAGTTCACATCGGCATTAACCCTGGATTCGCCCGGGGTACGCGCGTGGATCGACTTTGCCGAGAACAACAATGGGACGTTTCCCGAGTTCCCGCTTCCACTGGGCAACCCGGCCGAAGCGACCACCAGCACCATGACCTCCCTGTCGCTGATGAGCCCGGAGCAGACGGACCGATTCGAGTCCGCCTGCTCGACTGCCGGCTCACGGTTCGTCGGTGGTCTCTTCGCCTGCCTCGGCCTGGTCGAGCACGAATTCACCGGGGCGGTCACCTATTACGGTCTGACTCCGAGGGATTCACGCACAGCTAGCGACAATTTCATGACGCAAGGCTGGTTTACCGGCCTGATCCCGATCACCGTTCCGATCGCGGCAACCTCTTTCAACGAAGCGGCGTACGCCGCACAGACCGCCTTCGATTCGAGTCTGGACATGTCCCGGGTGCCGTACTACCGGGTCCTGGAATTGGCGCCGTGGCTGAAGTGGCCGGAACCGAACTTTCCGGTGTCGAACTTCTTCCACGGTGGCGCCGCTCCGCTCAATGCCATCCTCGCGGCGGGCGAGCTGGGCCTTGCCGACAACATTGGTATCTATCCGGACGGCCGATTCTCCTACCAGTTGACCATCTACATATTCCGGTACGGGGAAGGGACAGCGATGGCGATCATGCATCCCGATAACCCGATCGCCGAGAAGTCGGCGCTGCGCTACATGGAGGCCATGAAGTCGGTGTGCGGGCGAGTCGCGGACAGCGGTCACTGGGGACGCGTCGCGTAGCTTGGGCGACATCAGAATGAGGGTGAGGAAGATATGCGGCGGCTAGCCGATCTCGTGGTGCGATGGCCATGGGCGGTGATAGGCGCCTGGGTGGCGCTGGCCATCGCCCTGCCGCTGACCTTCCCCTCACTGACCGAAATGGCGGAGAAGCATCCGCTCGCCATTTTGCCGGCCGATGCTCCGTCGAGCGTCGCCGCCAAGAAGATGACCGAGGCGTTTCACGAATCGAGCAATGACGACCTGCTCCTGGTCGTGTTCATCAACGAGAACGGACTGGGACCCGAGGACGCCGCGACCTACCGCAAGGTGGTGGATGCGGTACGACACGACCTGACCAGCGTCGTGTCGGTTCAGGACTTCATCGGCACACCCGAGCTGCGAAAGTTTCTGACGAGTCAGGACAACAAAACCTGGATCCTGCCGATCGGCCTTGCGGGCGAGTTGGGTACGCCCAAGGCCTTCGACTCGTACAACCGGGTTACCGGCCTCATCCAGCGCAGCGCCCAGGGCAGTCCCACGACCGTGCACATCACCGGTCCGGCGGCCACGGTCGCCGACCTCACTGTCGCAGGACAACAGGACCGCCTACCGATCGAACTCGCGATCGCCATCTTGGTGCTCGCGGTGCTGCTGCTGGTCTATCGCAGCGCACTGACGATGATGCTTCCACTGGTGACAATCGGGTCCTCGCTGGTGATCGCGCAGTCCGTGGTGGCGGCCTACTCGCAGCTGACCGGGGCCGGCGTCTCAAACCAGTCCATCGTGTTCCTCAGCGCGATCCTGGCCGGCGCGGGCACCGACTATGCGGTCTTCCTCATCAGTCGCTATCACGACTATCTGCGGGCGGGTAAGACCTACGACCAGGCGGTCCGCGCCGCGATGATGTCGATCGGAAAGGTGATCACCGCGTCCGCCACGACGGTGGGTATCACCTTCTTGCTCTTGAGCTTTGCCAAGATGGGCGTCTTCCAGACGGTCGGAGTGTCGTCGGCCATCGGGATCGGTGTCGCGTACCTGTCCGGAATGACCCTGCTGCCCGCAATCCTGGTACTGGCCGGACCACGCGGCTGGGTCAGGCCGCGGCGCGAACTCACTGCGCAGTTCTGGCGGCGGTCCGGCATACGTATCGTTCGTCGTCCGATTCCACACCTGGTGGCCAGTGTGGTGGTGCTGGCCCTGCTGGGGAGCTGCGCCCTGCTGGCGCGTTACAACTACGACGATCGCAAGGCCGTGTCGCCGTCGGCGCCCAGCTCGGTCGGGTACACCGCGCTGGAACGGCACTTCCCGCTCAGCCAGTCCATTCCCGAATACATCCTCATCCAGTCGCCGCGTGACCTGCGCACCCCACAGGCTCTCGCCGATTTGGAACAGATGGCGTCCCGCATCGCTCAGCTCCCCGACGTCGGCCTGGTCAGCGGCGTCACCCGCCCGCTCGGCGAGGTGCCACCCGAGTTCAGGGCCACCTATCAGGCAGGGCTCGTCGGCACCCGGCTGGCCGACGGCTCCAACCAGATCAGCCAGCGCAGCAGCGACCTCAACCGGCTCACCGCCGGCGCCAACACCTTGGCCGGCAGCCTCGGCGACCTGCGCACCCAGCTCAACAAGATCGTCCCCGGTCTGCAGAGCCTGCTCGACGCGTCCAACTCGCTGAAGACCAAATCGGGCGGCGACGAACTAGTGCGGAATGTGGACAACGCCGCCAAGCTCGTCGATGCCATTAACGCGCTCGCCAATGACATGGGGTGGAACTTCTCCGCCGCAAAAGACATGTTCGCGTGGATCAACCCGGTGTTGAACGCCTTACAGGCCAACCCGGTCTGCGATGCCGACGTCTCCTGCGCCACCACCCGCGGCCAGTTCGAGCGACTCGTCGGCGAACGCAACAGCGGACGCCTCGACGAAATCAATCAGCTCGCTCATCAGCTCGGGAATTCACCGGGCAACAAAGCAACACTTTCCGCGACGGTAACCAAGCTCAACGCCTCGCTCATGAGCGTCATGAACGGGCTGCAGGCCATGGGCCTGGACAAGCCCGGCGGTCCGCAAGCCGGACTCAACCAGCTGCGGCAGGGCGCCGACCGCCTGGCCGGCGGTAGCCAGCAGGTGGCCGGCGGTGTGGATCAGCTCGTCGGGCAGATCAAGGTGATCGTCAATGGACTCAACCAGGCATCGGCCTTCCTGCTGACAATGAAGACCAATGCCGCGGACCCGTCGCAAGCGGGATTCAACATTCCCGCCGAAGTGCTGAACAATCCGGACTTCCAAAGAGCGGCCAAGGCGTTCATCTCACCGGACGGCCATTCCGTGCGGTACCTCGTTCAGACGAAGCTCAACCCGTTCAGCCCCGAGGCGATGGACCAGGTCAACCAAATCAGCGATGTCGCCAAGGGTGCTCAGCCCAACACCACGCTGGCCGATGCCACGATTTCGATGGGCGGGTTTCCGACTGCCCTGCGCGACACGCGCGACTACTACCAGCACGACATCCAGTTCATCATCGCGGCGACACTCATCGTCGTGCTGCTGACACTGATGGTGTTGCTGCGGGCGATCGTGGCGCCCCTGTATCTCGTCGGGTCGGTGGTGCTGTCGTATTTCGCGGCCATCGGTATCGGGGTGCTCACGTTCCAATTCCTGCTCGGCCAGCAGTTGCATTGGACGGTGCCGCCTTTGGCCTTCGTTGTGCTGGTCGCGGTGGGCGCCGACTACAACATGCTCTTCGTGTCACGAATGCGGGACGAGTCGACAAACAGTGTGCGCTACGGGATTATCCGCGCCCTGAATTCCACAGGTGGCGTGATCACCGCGGCCGGGTTGATCTTCGCTGCGTCGGTCGGTGGCCTGCTGTTCTCTAGCATTGGAATCGTGGTCCAGGGCGGCTTCGTGATCGGCGTGGGAATTCTGCTGGACACCTTCGTCGTCCGGACCATCACCGTGCCCGCCATCGCGGCGTTGGTGGGATGGGCCAACTGGTGGCCGTCACGGGTCAGCAAGCGCCAGAGACCATCGGTGACGTCGCCGCCACCCGCAGCGCCCGCGGCGCAGGCGGGCTAGCACCAGAAATGTATGTGACACTGAAAATGAAGCCGAGCGGTCAGGAGCACGGATGAAAGACCTCCTCGCGGGAGCGGCCCTGCTGGTAGTCGCCAGCATGACAGGCTGTTTTGGCATCCCGTCCGCTGTCGCCGACGACCCACAGGTGCCCGGACCGCCTATCCCCCGAATCGCGGCAGACGGGACGGCGATGGCCGCGCCGGTATCGCCGGATCGGACCGCATATGCCCTGGGCGGTGCGCACGTGCTCGGCATCCCCTATGACGAGTACATCCGGATGACCGGCAAGGACTGGTTCCCGGGCATGAAGCGGGAAAACATCTGGTACCCCGCTGGGCAGGTCCAGGGTCACACCCTGGAGCGCCTGTTCCCCGGCATCGGCCCGGTCGGGGAGAAGATCATGCCCGGCCTGGGCCTAGACGGCCCCAGCATCGGCGAGTCGATCGACGTCGGCGAACCCAACCTCGAAAACGCCATTCGCACAGGCGGTCCCGGTACCGCGATGGGTCTCTCCGAGGGGGCGCTCGTACTCAACGCCGTTAAGTCAGCGCTGGCAAGCGATCCGACCGCGCCGGCGCCGGACTCACTGACGTTCGCGACGTTCGGCGATCCGGTCGCGCGGCACCCGTTCGGTGAGAGCTTCCTGACGCAGAACTTCGCACCCGGGTCGGTGGTGCCGTTCATGGACTACACCGTGCCGGCTCCGGTCGAAAGCCAGTACCACACGGACCAATTCATCTCCGCGTATGACAGCATCGCGGACTGGCCGGACCGGCCGGACAACCTGTTTGCGGTTGCCAATGCCATCGCGGGTCTGGCCACCGGCCATACGGCAATTGCCTTCACCAATCCGAAAATGGTTCCGCCGCAGAACATCCGGACGGAAGTTAACTCCCGGGGAGGAACGACGACGACGTACTTCATCCCCGAACAGCACCTTCCCCTGGTGCTGGGTTTCAAATACCTCGGCGTTCCCGAGGAGACGCTGAACAGGCTCGACGCAATACTGCAGCCTCGAGTGGATGCGGGCTACTCCCGTAACGATGACCCGGCGACGGCGCCGATCGCGGTGGACCCGGTGCGCGGTTTTGACCCCGCCAAGGTCACGGCGCCGGCCTCGCAAGCGACATTCGGCGGCGGTGCCGATCCGCTTTCACAGATCACCAGCGGCGCTCTGGCCGTGCTGGGCAACGGCACACGCTCAGCCCCTCCCAATTAGTACGGACGTGACACCATGACACCTTCAACCCAGTCATCCATCCTGTCGATGCTGCACGGCCGGGCGAGCCTGCGCCCGGATGACATCGCGTTCACCTTTACCGACTACAGCCACAGCCCAACGGGCGTTGCCGAAAGCCTCACCTGGTCACAGTTGTCTCGTCGCACCTTCAACGTGGCTCGCGAACTCAGCCAGCACGCGGCGGCCGGCGACAGGGCGCTCATCCTGGCTCCACAAGGCCTCGAGTACATCCTGGCCTTCCTGGGGTCCATGCAAGCCGGGCTGATCGCCGTGCCGCTCCCGCTGCCACACCGCGGTTCGAGCCTTGACCGGGTGAGTGCCGTCTTCGATGACACCTCGCCCTCGGTGGTTCTCACGACCTCGGCGGTTGCCTCAGATGTGGGCGACTATGTCGACCAGTCGCGCCTCGAGATCGCCCCCAAGATCATCGAGATCGACACGCTGCGGCTCGACATCGACGGCGGGCCGAGCACCGTTCCGGCCGACGTACCGGACATCGCGTACCTGCAGTACAGCTCGGGTTCGACCCGAACACCCACCGGCGTCGTGCTGTCCCACCGCAATCTTCAGTCGAATTTCGAGCAGTTGATGCGCAGCTTCTTCGTGGACACCGGTTCCAGGATTCCGGCGGATGCCACCATCGTGTCCTGGTTGCCCTTCTATCACGACATGGGTCTGGTGCTGGGTGTCTGCGCCCCGATCCTGGGCGGCTACCACGCCGACTTGACCAGCCCGATCGCATTCTTGGAAAGCCCTTCGCGGTGGGTGCGAGCACTGGCCAAGAACCCGCACGCGTGGTCCTCGGCACCCAACTTCGCTTTTGATTTGGCGGCCCGCAAGACGACCGATGCCGACCTGGCCGGGCTCGATCTGGGCGGAGTTCTCGGCATCATCAGCGGCGCCGAACGCGTCGAGCAGGCCACGTTGCGGCGCTTCGTCGATCGGTTCGCGCACTTCAACTTCCAGGACCACATGATGCGCCCGTCCTATGGGCTGGCGGAGGCGACCGTCTTCGTGGCCTCGGGCACCTGGAGCGAGACCGAGCCTGCCGCTCATTTCGACGTCGAAGAGCTGTCCGCGGGCCGCGTGCGGCGCTGCCCGGCCGGGACCGGCACGGCGCTGGTCAAATACCATGTGCCGCAATCCCCCACGGTGCGGATCATCGACAGTGACACACACCGGGAGTGCGCACCGGAGGTGGTCGGCGAGATCTGGGTGCACGGCGAGAATGTCGCCTCCGGCTACTGGCGCAAGTCACCCGAGGAACAGCGGTGCTTCGGCGCGAAGGTGACCGAGCCGTCGCCCGGCACTCCGGAAGGCCCCTGGCTGAGAACCGGTGACCTCGGGTTCATCTCCGACGGCGAGCTGTTCATCGTCGGCCGCATCAAGGACCTGCTGATCATCCGCGGGCGTAATTACTACCCCGAAGACATCGAGGCGACGGTTCAAGAGATCACGCGCGGTCGAGTCGCGGCGATATCGGTTCCGTTCGACAGCACCGAGAAGCTGGTGACCGTCATCGAGCTCAAGAAGCGCGCAGATTCTGACGGATCGGTGGCGCACTGGCTCCATGAGATCAAGAGCGAGGTCACCTCGGCGATAGCCAACGCGCACGGCGTGAATGTCGGAGACCTTGTGCTCGTGCCTGCCGGGTCACTTCCCACCACGACGAGCGGCAAAATCCGGCGCGCGGCCTGCGTCGAACAGTATCTCCAGGACGAGTTCACCCGACTGGACTCGGACACTCGCGTCGGGGTTTCCTGACCACGACGCGACTGGCGAATGCCGTCAGATCGCGGCTAACCCGACGGCGAGCAGCACACATCCGACCACGGCCAGCACTAGCGCGATGTTGCGGCGACGGTTGGACTGTATCCAGCTGTTAAGCCTCGCCATCACCTCAGCCGTGCGCTCCGGCGCCACAACATGAGCCAATAGCGGAACCTCGATCAGCGCGAAGGCGATGATGTTGAACATCAGCAGGGCGGTGACCTGCGTAGCCGCCGGGGTGCCCGAGGCCACGATCACGGCCAGCGCGGCCAGAAAATCGACCGAGGGCAGCGCGATTCCCAGCCCGGCAACCAATGCCACCCACAGCGATCCGCCCGTCGCGATGGACTGAATACGCCCGGTGACCTTGTCCAACTGTGCATTTGACGACGGACCCCGCACCCGCGACGCCAGTAACGCGGCGACGAGCAGTGCCGCCACCCCGATGCCGATCTGCACCCGCGGCAACGTGAACTGCGCCGATCCAGTCGACACGTGCCGGAAAGTGAACAGCACCACGAGCCCCACGGTCGTCCCCATGACGAACCCACCACACAGAAACGCCAGCAGCTGCAGCTGGGGGCGCGGCCGATTCAGCATCAGCACCGTCATGCCCAGCCGGAACGGTTCGAAGCTGACGGCAAGGGCCATCACCAGCAATGTGATCCACATATGTCAGGGCTGCAGCCGCTCAATCCGCCCGTCTTGCAAGACAATCCGGTTGTGTACGCGGTTCTCACGGCCCTGCCAGAACTCCACCGTCTCCGGAGCGATCACGTAGCCACCCCACTGCGGGGGCACCGGCACCGTCTCCACATCGGCGAACCGAGCAGTGACGTCATCAAGCTGAGCCAACAGTGCCGCTCGCGATTCGATGGGCGCCGACTGCTGTGAGGCCCAGGCCCCCAGCTGCGATCCGCGCGGACGGTTGGTCCAGTAGTTGGCGGTCTGGGCCGGATCGACCTTGGTCACCGCGCCACGCACGTGGACCTGCCGCCCCAGCGCGTACCAGGGAAAGGTGACGCTCGCGTAGGGCGCTTGCTGGAGTTGGCGCCCCTTGGCGGAGTCATAGTTTGAGAAGAACGTCACACCCGCGGAGTCGAACCCCTTGCACAGCACCGTGCGGGTCACGGGCCGGCCGCCATCAACAGTGGCAAGCACCATCGCATTCGGTTCGGGGATACCCGAGGACACCGCAAGGTCAAACCATTTGCGCAACAAGGGAAGCCAGCCTTCGGCCAGCCAATCGACATCCAGATCGCCACTGCCGTCCTTTTCTCCGGGACGGTAGTCCGAGCGCAGCCATTCGGTCACGAAAATCACGCTACAGGCGAGCGTCTAAGAGAGATCAAGGTGACTAAGAATCACCCTTATTTGCAGGTGCAAGAATCGCCTTTACCGAGTTGTTACCCACAGGTAGGGAGTCGAGAATCATGACGGTTGCAGCGCCGCTACCAGCGGATTTCGCACCTGGACTGGAGGGCGTGACGGCCTTCGCCACCGAAATCGCCGAGCCCGATAAGGACGGCGGAGCCCTGCGCTACCGCGGTGTCGACATCGAGGATCTAGTCACCCAGCGGGTGACCTTCGGTGACGTATGGGCACTGTTGGTCGACGGCAAGTTCGGCCAGGGTCTCCCGCCGGCCGAGCCCTTCCCCATCCCGGTTCACACCGGTGATGTCCGCGTGGACGTGCAGGCCGGGCTGGCCATGCTCGCTCCCATCTGGGGCTTTGAGCCGCTGCTGGACACCGAGGAATCCGTCGCGCGAAATCAGCTGGCCCGCGCCTCGGTGATGGCGCTTTCGTACGTCGCCCAGTCCGCACGAGGCAACGCCAAACCCGCCGTACCCCAACGCCTGATCGATGAATGCTCCACCGTGACAGAACGTTTCATGACTCGCTGGCAGGGCGATCCCGATCCCAAGCACGTCGAGGCAATCGACGCCTACTGGGTGTCTGCCGCCGAACACGGTATGAACGCCTCAACCTTCACCGCCCGGGTCATCGCCTCCACCGGCGCCGATGTGGCGGCCGCCCTCTCCGGTGCGGTGGGCGCGATGAGCGGTCCGTTGCACGGCGGCGCACCCGCCCGCGTACTGCCCATGATCGAGCAGGCGGAAAAGACCGGCGACGCCCGCGGCGTCATCAAGGGCATCCTGGATCGCCGCGAGAAGCTCATGGGCTTCGGTCACCGGGTGTACCGGGCCGAGGATCCGCGGGCGCGCGTGCTGCGCAGCACCGCCAAGCGCCTCGACGCCGCTCGCTACGAGGTGGCCGCCGCCGTTGAGCAGGCCGCCCTCACCGAGCTGCGCGAACGTCGTCCCGACCGTGTCATCGAGACCAATGTCGAGTTCTGGGCAGCGGTCATTCTCGACTTCGCGCAGGTGCCGACCCGCATGATGCCGGCGATGTTCACCTGTGCCCGCACCGCGGGCTGGAGCGCGCACATCCTGGAGCAGAAGCGCCTCGACAAACTGGTGCGACCGGCCGCACTGTATGTGGGGCCCGGGCCGCGTCCGATCGAGTCCGTGGAAGGGTTCGGGCTGCTGCGCTCTCGGGTAGACGCATAACCTGAACTTCTGGCGTCACTACGCGTGAGGTGGTTGGGTGGGGCCTATGACCCCTCCCGACCTCCCACCAGTAGAACCCTCCGTCTCGCCCTACATCATCGTCGAGGATTCCCGCGCGGCGATCGAGTTCTATAAGAAGGCCTTTGGCGCCGAAGAGCTCGGCCTACTGGAGACTCCCGACGGCAAGGTGATGCACGCCGCCGTCAAGATCAACGGCACGACCATCATGATGAATGACGATTTTCCCGAGTACAACGACGGCAAATCCAGCACGCCCACGGCCCTCGGCGGCACCCCGGTCACCATCCACCTCACGGTGCCCAATGTCGACCACTGGTTCAGCCGTGCCGTCGACGCCGGAGCGAGCGTCGAGATGCCACTCGAAGACCAGTTCTGGGGCGACCGCTTCGGCGTCATTAAGGACCCGTTCGGGCACCTGTGGTCATTGGGCCAACCAGTGAAGATCGTCAACCCCGAAGACCTCAAGAAGTACGTCGCCGGCGGCGGCGAGTAGGCCCTACCGGAGCAGCTCTTCCAACGCCGATCCGCGGATTGCCTTGCGCCACAACGGTGGTTGTGGGGCGTTCGCGGCCACGCGAAGCATTTCCGGCACCGAGACGAACTTGTCACGCGGACGGCCTTCGCCCTTGCCGCGCGCAATCTCCGCACGGTCGATCGCCAGCCAGCCATCGTGATCGACAATCGTGGGCTGGCGCCGCTGGATCAGCTTGGACAAGCCTGACAGCCGTTGCACGGGATCAGCGAGCAGTCCGTTGTTGTAATCCTCTACCAGCGAGGTAACGGTCTGCTGCGAGCAGGACTTGTTGGTCCCGATGAATCCGGTCGGACCGCGCTTGATCCATCCCGCCACATAGGTTCCTGGATGCGCCTTGCCAGTAGCCGGATCCGTCACGCGCCCTTGCTCATTCGGGATCACCGCACGCTGATCGTCGAACGGCACATCAGGCATCGGCACGCCGCGGTAACCGATCGAGGTGAGCACCAGTCCCGCATCGATGGTGTCGACGGCGTCGCCGTGCTGGAACTCGATGCCCGTCACACGCTCCTCCCCCAAGACCTTGACGGGGGTGCGGTTGTAAGCGAAACGAATAGTCTTACCGCCCGGCTCCCGCGCCTCGCGCGGGCAGGTGCTGAGCACCTCCAGCTTCTGGCGGGTCAGCGGCTCCAGATGCGTCTGCAGCGCCTCGTCGACCAGCTTGGCGGTTTCGTCGTCGATCACCACCGTCATATCGGGCAACCCCACGAGACCTAGCAGCTCAGGGAGGGTGAACGCGGAGTGTTCCGGCCCACGGCGCCCGACGATGACCACCTCACGCAGTGCACTGCTGCGCAACGCGGTCAGTGCGGTATCCGAAATATCCGTACGCGCCAGGCGGTCGGTGCTCCCGGTGAGCACACGCGCTACGTCCAGAGCCACGTTCCCGTTACCGATCACGACGGCACGTTCGTGATCGAGATCAACCCGGAAGTCGGTGTAGTCGGGGTGGGCGTTGATCCACGCGACAACCTCCGTGGCGGTGGCGCTACCCGGCAGTGCGATCCCCGGGATATCCAGGCGCCGATCGGAGGACGCTCCAACGGAGTAGATCACCGCATGGTGATGCGCCAGCAGTTCGTCATGGCTGACGTCCTTGCCCACCTCGACGTTCAGGAAGAACTCGAAGTTGGGCTGCGCAGCCATCGTGTCGAAGAGCTTGGTCACCCGCTTGGTCTGCTGGTGATCGGGGGCCACCCCGGCGCGCACCAAACCGTAAGGAGCAGGCAACCTCTCGAACATGCTGACCTTCACGTTCGGCTGGGTCAACAGTTCGTCGGCGGCATACATGGCCGCGGGACCGGAGCCGACGATGGCCACCTTCAGTCCGCGCCCGCTGGAGCGGACGGGCGGCGCCTGAATGACCGGAGCCAAGCTGGCGCGGGGGATTTCGCGCGGATAGAACTCGGAGTTGATCCGCAGGAAGGGCAGCTGCTCTTCCTTGAGCACCGAGTCCGGCTTGATGGCATCGACCGGGCACGCCGCAACGCAGGCACCGCAGTCGACGCATGCCGATGCATCGATGTGCAGCATCTCCGCCTTGAGGAAATCAGGCTCATCCGGCGTGGGATGGATGCAGTTCACCGGGCATGCGTAAACGCAGGAGCCCTCGTTACAGCATGCCTGGGTAACTACGTGCGGCATCAGGCGGGAACAGCGCTGTGTGAATCAGCCACTGCGGCTTCGGGAGCCGAGTAGTTCACCAGCGGGCCGCGCTGCGGCTCGCTGCGGTAACGGGCTGCGCGGCCATCGATGTGCAGCACCCGCCACACCAGCTTGGCGACGGGGTTCATCATCCCGGTTTCCCGGACCAGCATCCGCACGTCGGAGAAGACCTCACTCATCGTCTGCCGCGATGCCGGGCTCTTCCAGAAGATCTCCTTCATCACGTCCTGCGGGATGTCGAACTTCTTGGCGAAGCTGCGCGGCGGCGTCATGATGGCGCCCATCAACACCCGCATAGTGATCGGGGTAGCGATCGACAACACAAATCGGTTGAACCAGTGCATGGCCGGTACGCGCTTACGCAGGTACTCGTGCGCGAAGGAGATGTGCCGGGCCTCCTCGGCCACATGGATCTCCATGACGCGCTTCATGATGGGGTGCAGATTGTCACCCTCGCGCAGCACGTTCTTCTGGGTGTGGTCGATGGGCTCCTCACCGGCGAGCACGCCGACGAAGAACATCTCCGGGAACGGCGTGGAGGCCAGCGGAACAAACGGGGACAGCCAGCGCAGCAGGCGCGGCATGCCGGGCACGTCGACACCGAGGCGGTTGACCATCTCCTGGAACATCAGGGTGTGGTTGCACTCTTCGATGGACTCGTGATTGAGGTATCGGAACTCCGGTGAGCCATTGGGGACGCTGAACGCGTACTGGATCAGACCGCGGATCAGGATGCTCTCGAAGTGCAGACCCACCTTGGCGACGTTGGCCTGACGCCACATGCCGATCTCGATCTGCTTCTCCAGCGGCTGCGCCTGGTACCAGGGGTGCCGGCCGAAGGGGTCCGTCCGGTGCGGAAGCACCCAGCGCGGGTCATTGGGGACGACGGCATACTCCGGGTTATCCCAGTCGATATCGATGAAGGGATCGAAGTTCCGGTTCGTGGAGCCGTGCGACAGGGTCTCGAGCACCTGGACATAGCTCGCGTCGGCACGCACTTCCTTCTTCGCGCGGAGCTTCTCGCGGAGCGACATGGCTTTATCTCCTTTGATTCGTCCAAAGACGCGGTAACGGACCTGCAAACTTTTACGTTCTGGGGCTACTTGAAAGTCTACAAGCTCTGGGCGAGTGTAAACAGGGCGGGAAGGCCCAATCTAGGTTTGGGACGAAACGTCCCATGTGACGTTCTCTGCGGGCTTTGTTTTGTGTGAGGCAGGTCTCAATGGGTCACCGTTTAGGCTGGTAGCCGTGGCTGAATTGACCATCCCCGCTGACCTCCTGCCCGCCGACGGACGTTTCGGCTGCGGCCCCTCCAAAGTTCGTCCCGAACAGCTGCAATCGCTCGTGGACGCCGGAGCCGCCCTCTTTGGCACGTCTCATCGGCAAGCACCCGTCAAAAACCTCGTCGGTCGCGTCCGCGAGGGCCTCAAAGAGCTGTTCAAGGCCCCCGAGGGCTACGAGGTAATCCTCGGCAACGGCGGTTCGACGTTGTTCTGGGACGCTGCCGCGTTCGGCCTGATCCGCGAGAAGTCGCTGCACCTGACCTTCGGCGAGTTCAGCGCCAAGTTCGCCTCCTGCGTGGCCAAGAACCCGTTCGTCGGTGACCCGATCAAGGTGGTCGCCGATGCGGGCAGTGCTCCCGCTCCGGTCTCGGATCCGTCCGCCGACGTGATCGCCTGGGCACACAACGAGACCTCGACCGGTGTCATGGTTCCGGTCCAGCGTCCCGCGGGTTCTGAGAACGCGCTGGTGCTCATCGACGCCACCTCCGGCGCCGGTGGGCTGCCGGTGGATCTGTCGGAAGTAGACGCGTACTACTTCGCGCCACAGAAGAACTTCGCCGGCGACGGCGGACTGTGGCTCTCACTCATGAGCCCGGCCGCCTTGGAGCGGGTGGAGGAGATCGGTGGCAGCGGACGTTGGGTGCCCGACATCCTGTCGCTGCCGATCGCCGTGGAGAACAGCCTCAAGAACCAGACCTACAACACGCCGGCCATCGGCACGCTGCTGCTGCTGGCCGATCAGATCGACTGGCTGCTGAGCAACGGCGGTCTGGATTGGGCCACCAAGCGGACCGCCGATTCGGCATCGCGGTTGTACTCCTGGGCCGAAGCGACGTCGTTCACCACACCATTCGTGGCGGACCCGGCGCAGCGCTCACAGGTGGTGGGCACCATCGACTTCAACGACGACGTGGACGCGGCCGCCGTTGCGAAGGTGTTGCGCGCCAATGGCGTGGTGGACACCGAGCCGTATCGCAAGCTGGGCCGCAACCAGCTGCGGGTGGCGATGTTCGCGGCCATCGACCCCGAGGACATCTCCCAGCTGACGCGGTGCATCGACTGGGTCGTCGAGCGTCTCTGATTCAACGCCTTACGCCCCGAGTGGGAACCTGACGAGGAAAAACACCACAGAAACCGCGTCAGGTTCCCACTCGACCGGGTGCTAGTGCACCGTGAGGTCGTACACATCGACGTCGTCGATGGTCTGTTTGGCGAACGTGTGCTGCACCCACTCCTGGATGGCTTTCGAGGTCTCACTGCCCGGGGGGCTGAATCCCTCGCCACCATGGCCACCGCCCTCCCCATCGATGAAGTAGTGGATCTGCCCGTCGGCCACGTATTGCTGAAACTGCGCCAGCGTCGGTGATGGGTCGGTCCCGTTGAATCCACCGATGGGCATCACCGGACGGCCCGTGGCCAGCTGATAGCCCGACGCCTTGTTGGAGCCGACGGCAGCAGCCACCCAGATGTAGCGGTCAGCGTTGGCCTCCAGCGCGGCAACAATCTTGGGGCCCGGATCACTGCCGTCGAGCAGACCTCCGCCACGCTTCGAGCCGGCCTCGAATTCCGGACGATGCTCTCGCCCGGGCATATCCGGGAAGTCGGGGAATCCGCCGCCCTTGACCTCCGGCCCGGCCGAGGGAAGCGCTCCACTATGCGGGGTCGCGATGGTCTGGACCGAGTATGCGACCGGACCGGCCAACGCCACGATGAGTGCGGCGGCGGAGACGGCCTTGGGATATCTGTTCAGGACCAGGCCGACGACAGCCCCGAGCCCCAGGACCAGAATCACCCAGCGCAGCCAGGGCACAAACTCCGGGGAACGCCTCAGCAAGATCCAGGCCATCACCACCGTGAGCAATAGCGCGGCCACCAAAGACCAACGCAACCAGGATCGTTCACGCTCTCGCCAGGCGATGGACGAACCCGCCCCCACAAGTGCGGCGACCGCAGGCGACAGTGCCACCGAGTAGTAGGGGTGGAAGATTCCTTGCATGTAGCTGAAGACGGTGCCGGTGGTGAGCACCCACAACCCGAAAACAATCAACACCGCGCGGCGTGTGTCCGTTCGGGATTCCTTGCGCAGCAAGACCAAACCCAACACCGCCAAGGCCACCGCCGTCGGGAGCAGCCAGGCGATCTGCCCACCGAGCGCCGGTTGGAACAACCTGCCGAAGCCCGGTTCGCTCCCGAAATGGCCACCGAAGCCGTACATCTCGTCACGCGGACCGGACGCACTGCCCTTCTCGTTGCCGTTGAGCCGACCCAACCCGTTGTAGCCGAGGGTGAGCTCCAGAATCGAGTTATCGGGCGATCCGCCGATCCACGGGCGCGAGCCCGGGGGCCACAGCTCCACCGTGACAATCCACCAACCTGCCGAAACCAACGCCGCGGCAGCCGATCCGGCAAGCTGAGCCAATCGCTTCCCCACACCCACCGGCGCGGCGATCACATACGTCAGCGCGATGGGCGGGATGACGAGCAGCACCTGCAGCTGCTTGGTGAGAAAGCCGAATCCGACCAGCGCGCCGACCAGAAGCAGCCAGCGAGTGCGGCCATCCTCGATACCGCGCATCATCGCCCATACCGCGGCGATCATCAGAAAGACCAACAGCGCGTCCGGGTTGTTGAAGCGGAACATCAGGACCGCCACCGGCGTCACCGCAAGCACCAGACCGGCCAGCAGACCCGCCCCATGGCCGAAATACCGGCGAACGGTCACATACAACAGCCCGACCGATGCCACGCCCAAAAGCACCTGGGGCACCAGGATGCTCCAACTACTGAGCCCGAAGATGCGCGCGGACAGTTCCATGAGCCATAGCGAGGCCGGCGGTTTGTCGACAGTGATCGAGTTGGCGGCATCCGACGATCCGAAGAACGCGGCCTTCCACGAGACCGAACCCGCCTGCACCGCAGCAGAATAAAAGGAATTGGCCCAGCCGTTGGAGCCGAGATTGACCAGATATGCCGCCGCGGTGCCGATCAGCAGGAGAGCAACGCTGATCGGCTCCCGGGACTGTTCCCGCACTAGCGGATGCTCGCGCTTCGGAACACCCACCGCAATCCGACGAACCGAACGAGGGTGGCAACGAGGTTGGCCACGGTCAGCACGATCAGCAACAGATGCTTGGAGGCGTCGGGGACAAGGTGGTGCATGGCCACCAGAGATCCGCTGGTGAGGGCCAACCCGATGCCGAAGATGACAAGCCCCTGGAACTGATGCTTGGCCGCGTCGCGCCGACCCCGCACGCCGAAGGTGAAGAACCTGTTGGCCGAGGTGTTGAGCACCGCGGTGATGAGCAGCGCCAGGAAATTGGCGGCCTGATCCCCCACCACTCCGTGCAAGACCAGGAATAGCAAGGCATAAGCCAATGTGCTTGCCACACCGATGATTCCGAACCGGACCAACTGGCCGACCATGCCGGCAGGCACGCCCTCGACGAGGGGTTCACGCCCGAGGCTGTGACGTAGCTCTTCCAGCGGCAGGGTGCCGAGCATGAGTGCCCGGCCCAGCCGCCAGATGCCCAGCAGGTCCTTGCGGACGGTGTCAACGATGTCGACTCGGCTGTCCGGGTCATCCACCCAGTCGACCGGCACCTCGTGGATGCGCAGGCCAACCCGCTCGGCCAACACCAGCAGTTCGGTGTCGAAGAACCATTCCTTGTCCTCGACCAACGGGAGCAGCTGGCGCGCCACGTCGGTGCGGATCGCCTTGAATCCGCACTGGGCGTCGGAGAAGCGGACCTGCAGCGAGGCATGCAGAATCAGGTTGTAGGTGCGTGAGATGAATTCGCGCTTGGGCCCGCGTACCACCCGCGAATTGCGGTTGAGCCGGGAACCGTAGGCGACATCCGAGTGTCCCGAGATCAGGGGTGCGACAAGCGGCATCAGTGCGTTGAGGTCGGTGGACAGATCCACATCGCAGTACGCCACAACCTCCGCGTCCGAGGACAGCCACGCCGCGGCCAGCGCCCGTCCCCGTCCCTTCTCCTCCAGATGCAGCACGTCGACGTGGTCGAGTTCGGCGGCAAGCCGGTGCGCGATCTGCAGGGTGCCATCGGTACTGGCGTTGTCGGCGATGGTGATGCGAGCCGTGTACGGAACCTCGTTGGCAAGGAACGCATGCAGTCGGCGAACGCACCGCTCCAGGTCGTTCTCCTCGTTGTAAACGGGGATCACGATGTCGAGGGTCGACGCGAGTACTGCGGTCGGTGCCGTCGCGGTGTCGATCGGCTGCATCACACTGGTCACAAGAGTGACAATGGTGCCCCCCGCTCCGACACAACTGGGTCGCCACTGTGAGTTTCCTGTGAGGGGTTACCTTCGCAGGTGTTCGACCAATCTGGCATCCGGCGTCACAAGGTCATAGTCGGATGGGTTCGGCTCGGCTGCCAGTCGATGCCGATACGCATCGGGCGTCCATGGCCACAGTTCGGGGACGCCGTCCTTGCCCAGGTACCAGCTGGTGCAACCCGTGGCCCATACGGTGCCCGGCATGGCGGCCCGCATCTCGGCATTGAATGCCGCCGTCGCGGCAGCAGAGGGCGCCACCGCGTCGATCTGATTGTCCTGCCAGCGACGGACCCAGCGCAGGATGTGCTCGCACTGGTGCTCGGCGATCGCGGTGAGTGAATAGTTGCCGACCGGGCTATGCGGACCCATCAGCATGAAGAAGTTAGGGAAACCCGGCAGGCCCACCCCCAGATGTGCCACGGGGCCGTCGGACCACAGCGCATCGATCGTAATACCCTCTTGCCCAATCAGATTCATCGGGCGCATAAAAGCGTGGGCATCGAATCCGGTGGCCAGCACGATGGCATCCACCTCGTGTAACCGCCCCCCGGCAGTCACTATCCCCTGTTGTTCGACGTGATCGATCGCCGTGTCCACCAGGGCGACGTGGGGACGCTGCATCGCACGATAAAACCCCGCGGAAATCACCAGCCTTCGGCACATCGGCTGGTAGTCCGGGGTGAGCCTGCGCCGCAGGTCCGGATCCGTCACGGTCCGCAGATTGGCCCTGCACAGTGCCGAAATCAGGCGGCGTTGCCAGCCGGGACGAACCAACGCCGCGGCAAGGAACTCGAACACACTGCGGTAGCCGTGGTAGGCCGCGGCACTGAGGATCGGCACCTTGGCACGCACCATGTCCGCCAGCTTCGTGTACGACGGATTGGGGACGGGCACCACCCATTGGGCGCTGCGCTGAAACAGTTTCAATTCGCCCACAACCGGTTCGAGGCCGCAGACGATCTGCACCCCCGTCGATCCGGTACCGATGACCGCGACGCGTTTCCCCGTGGGGTCGAAGGAGTGGTCCCAGCGTGCTGAGTGCATCACCGGACCGTGGAAATCGGCGAGCCCGTCGATGGCCGGATATCGCGGTTCCCGCAAGATGCCGGTAGCCGAGACCAAAAAATCGACGACAAAGACATCGCCTTGATCGGTCCACACCCGCCACCGACCGTCCTCGAACCGGGCCTCGGTGACCGTGGTACCGAACCGAATGCGTCGGCGAAGATCGAACTCGGTGGCGAAACGCCGGAAATACTCACCGATTTCACCCCCTGGCGAGAAGAACCTGGTCCAGTCCGGCTTCGGCGCAAAGGTGAATTGGTAAAAACGAGAAGGGATATCACAGCTCAGGCCGGGGTAGGTGTTGTCTCGCCAGGTGCCGCCGACCTCATCCGCCTTCTCCAGAATGGTGATATCGGTAACGCCCGCCTCGTGCAGCATCGCCGCCATACACAGGCCGGACATGCCTGCTCCGACGATCGCGACAGAGGGTGACCGGCGCGTCATGCCGCTATCCCCGCATCCGCTTCGCGAATCGCCTTCCGCAGTCGTCTATTTCGACCGAGTAGTCCGTCCAGGTGATAGACGGCTGTCCTTAGGTCCAACAACAATGGCACCCAGCGTGGTGCGTACACCCGACGACTGCGCCGTGCGATGCCCTCGACAATCGCCGTGCCGGCGGCGCTGACCGGAGCGGCCTTGCCAACAAAATCCGGGAGGGTGGACATGATGGCCCCGAGACCGTGGTTAGCTGCTATCGAATTCCCCAACTCGGTGTCGATCAGCCCGAAGTACGCGATGCCGACACCAACCCCACTGTCGGACAGCTCGATTCGCAATGCACGCGCCAGCGCCTCAACACCCCACTTAGCGGCCATGTAGGCGCTGAAGGTCGGACCGGGAAGCCCGGATGCCGCAGAGGCGACCACCATCACGTATCCGCGTCGCGCCCGAACGTGCGGAATAGCGATCCGCGCGGTGTGGAACACGCCCACCAGGTTCACATCGATCACCTGCTGCCACTCCTGCGGCCGAACGCTCGCGACCGTCGCGATGGGGCCAGCAATGCCCGCGTTCGCGAGCACGATGTCGATTCCACCGAATCGTTGGACGACAGCGTCCATTGCCGTGGCGATCGATTCGGGATCGGTGACATCGGCGGCGAACCCGGCCACCCCGTCCCCCAACTCAGCGGCCAATGCATCCGCCCGGGCGGCGTCCCGATCCAGCACCGCCACCGAAGCTCCCCGCCGCGATAGCTGCCGCACCACCTCGGCACCAATGCCATTGGCACCGCCGGTGATGACCGCCACCTGCCCAAACATGTGATCAGACGTCCTTGCCATGGCCTGAACGTATTGATCGCGCATCCGGCATTGAATGACTTCATCCGCCAAAGACTTGATAAATTCGGACAGTGCCCGATGATGGTGGTCGCCCGTTCTGGGACTATCCGCGCTCACCCACCGCGACGCGGAACCTCGTCGAAGCGGCCAGAGACCGCGGTTTCGGCACAGGCCCATGCCTGGCGGAGACGGGTCTCACCGACGCCGACCTGGTAGGGCCCGACGCCGTCGTGAGCGGGGCCCAGGAACTGCAGATCGTGCGGAACTTGTTGGCGCTCACGGGAGATCCGGTGGGGCTCGGGATCGAGGTGGGTACCCGTTATCAAATCGCCAGTGCTGGAATCCTGGGATTCGCCCTACTGTCCAGCCCGACCATGCGCGACGCGCTCGCGGTCGGGTTGCGTTTCAGCCAGCTCAGCTCGACGTTTCACCGCTTCACGCTGACCATCGGCGACGCGGACAGCGTTTTCGATCTCGACGAGAGCGACATCCCGCCCGATGTCCGCCGGTTTCTACTGGAACGCGATCTGGCCGCGATCGCCGGCATAGTTCCCATCCTGTTCGGCGGCGCGATGCCAGTAGGAGCACGCGTGCAGCTTCGGAGCGGTCCCGACACGCCGCTGCGCCTCCTGGCCGAGCTACTCACCGTCGAATTCGACTCGCCCCGAAATGCGCTGGTGTTTCCCACCGAGCTGCTGGCGGCACCGCTGCCCACCGCCGATCCGCACACGGCCGCCCTGTGCGTGCGCCAGTGCGAGGAGCTGCTCGAACAACGGCGCTCCCGTGACGGTATCGCCGGTGAGGTGCGCCACCAGCTGCTTCGAGTCCCCGGACAGGTGCCCACCATGGGCCACATCGCCGCGGGCATGCACATCGCCGAGCGCACGCTGCACCGTCGGCTGGCACGCGAGGGCACCTCCTATCGGGCGCTGCTCGACGAGGTACGCGAGACCCTGGCCAAAGAACTCCTCGCCAACGGCCTCACCGTGAAAGAGGTCTCCGACCGTCTGGGGTACTCCGAACCCGCGGCATTCACGCACGCATACACGCGCTGGCACGGCGCTCCGCCACGGACGCGTCTGACGTGATGCTCAACTCGTCCGGGCACCGGTCTCACGCTCGGTAAGTTGGTCGGGGTGACAGAACCGCACGAAGATCACGAGATCGACTACCGCTTCACGCTGGCCAACGAGCGCACGTTCCTCTCGTGGATCCGGACCGCCCTCGGTTTACTCGCCGGTGGTGTGGCGGTACAAACCCTCGTCCAACCGTTTCACCACGCTGGGGTCCGGCATGTGCTGGCGGCGTCCTGCCTGGCCCTGGCCGTGGTGGTGTCCATTGGCGCATACGTTCATTGGCGCGATGTGAAAGGCCGGATGGATCGGGACCAGCCTCTGAAGGGCACGCTGCTGGTGCCCTTGCTCGCGGTCAGCATCGGACTCGTCGCGATCCTGGCATCGATTGCCGTGTTCTACCGATGAGAACCGACCCCGAGACTCACGCAGTCGAACGCACGGCGCTGGCCTGGCTTCGCACCGGGTTGGCCGCCGCCGGAGCCGCAGCGGTATTCCTGACCCACGCGCTCATCCACAAGCAGACCGCCGTGGCCTCATTGGTCGCGACCGCGGTTGTACTCGGAATCGCCGCCATCAGCACCGTGCGTCATCACGCGCTGGCGCGAGGGCACTGGCATCACGGCGGCAGGCCCATCGCACTGACCACCCTGACTGTGGTCGCGGTGATCGTGCTGTCGGCCGGTATCGACATCGCAAATCTGGGTACGTAGGTATACCTGCGATTCCGCAGACCAGACCCCCTCACGACCTCATACTTCTCCTGTTCGGCTCCACCCCCATCACACATAAGGAGAACGCAATGAAGCGTGGGCTTGTGGTCGCCATTGGCGGCGCGGCGATTATCGCCGCAGGTTTGGTCGGCTGTTCGAGCGATAAGTCCAGCACCACGGTGAGTGGCAATGGCGGCGCCGTCGCCACCAACAGCACCGCCAAAGTCGTGATCGACGGCAAGGAGCAGAAGATCGAAGGGTCCGTGGCCTGCAGCACCGTTGGCGGCAAGATGAACATCGGCATCGGCAGCGGGGCCCAGGCCATCGCGGCCGTACTAAGCGATGGCGATTCACCCTCCGTCACCTCGGTGGGCCTCGGCAACATCAACGGCGTCTCGCTCGGCTACACCGAGGGCGCGCCGGGCGGCAAGGCCGCCGTGAAGAAGGACGGGAAGAAGTACAACATCAGCGGCACCGCCACCGGCGTCGACATGGCCAACCCGATGCAGCCCGTCGAGAAGCCTTTCGAAATCGAGGTCACCTGCCCATAAGGCAGTTGGGCGTCTAGCCGGGTAACTGCGACGGATCCGCGCTACCCGGCTAGACCGGCCCCGTCGGGTCAGCGCGATCTACCCCGTGGCAAACAACATCTGCCACATGCGTCACATAGCGCGAACTGTCCGTAAAAGCAAGTAGCCCACACCCCCGCGTGTCACCGTGGAATGGCCCTCTACCTGCACTAAGGTCCCAAGAACTGGGTCATCCAGGCCAGGGCGAGGAGGACATCGTGCGCGAACTGAAAGTCATCGGCCTATCAGCCGACGGCAAGCGGGTGGTCTGCCAGGATTCCAACGGCAGCGACAAGTTCGTCATCGACGCCGACGACAGGCTCCGTGCAGCCGCCCGGGGTGATCTGTCCCGCCTCGGGCAGATTCAGATCGAAATGGAGAGCTCGTTGCGACCCCGGGAAATTCAGGCCCGCATCCGGGCCGGCGCCACCGTCCAGCAGGTCGCCACAGCCGCAGGAGTCGATGTCGCACGGATCGAGCGGTTCGCCCATCCGGTGTTGCTGGAACGCCAGCGCGCTGCCGAGATGGCAACCGCGGCCCACCCCGTCCGCAGCGACGGCCCCACCGTCAACTCACTCGCCGATACCGTGGCCGGCGCAATGTTCGCGCGGGGACTAGACCCCGACGCCATCGAGTGGGACGCCTGGAAGGTCGAGGACGGTCGATGGACCGTCCAGCTGCAGTGGCGTGCGGGCCGGTCGGACAACAAGGCGCACTTCCGGTTCACCCCCGGGGCACATGGCGGCACGGTGACCGCACTCGATGATTCCGCCCGCGAGCTCATCGACCCGACGTTCACCCGCAGCCTGCGCACTGTTGCGCCGGTGGCTCCGCTTCTCCCCGAGCCCGAACCGGAGTTGTTCACCGAACGCCCCGCGCCGCAGCCCGAGCCCGTCCACGAGCCGGAGCCGGTCGAGGAAGTCAACGACGCCCAGCCGACTCCCGCGCCGCGCCGCTCACGGCGTAGCAAGCCCGCGGTGCCCACCTGGGAAGACGTGCTACTCGGGGTTCGCTCCAGCGGCCAGAATTAGCGAGACCGCACCCTAGGTGATCAAGGCGGTCACCACGGCCGCCAACCATCCGCCGGCGATCCCGATCGCGATGCCCAGCACGAACCATCGCAGCACCGGGCGTTCCCGCCAACCCCATAATGTTGGCGAAAGACCCCCCACTGCAACAATATTGAGCAGCACTGCCCACAGCGGATGTACCTTCGCAAGACCGAGGCTCAGCACCACCACGCCCACCGCGACCACCACGGCCACACACATCGCCGAGAAGATGCCCTCGACCCACGGGGTGTCGGATTCCGCCGAGCTCGTTGCCCGCCGTGCGGGCTGCTTATCGCCGGTCACGGCGCGAGCCTAGCGCGCTCATAGAACGCCAGCGCCGCAGCGGTGGCCACGTTCAACGAGTCGGTGCCATTGGCCATCGGGATGCGTACACGGAAATCGCTGGCACGCAAAGCCACGTCGGTCAACCCAGGTCCCTCGGCACCCACCATCAGCGCCACCCTCTCGTTCTGAAGCGGCGGAATCACATCGGCCAGCGACCGCGAGTCTCCGGCAGGCGTCATCGCTAACAATCGGAATCCGTTGTCCCGCAATCTGTACAACGACTTCGGCCATTTAGGAAGACGAGCGAACGGCACCAGCAGCGCGTGCCCCATCGACACCCGCACCGCCCTCCGGTACAACGGGTCCGCGCACCCGCTGCCAAAGAGCACCGCATCGACCCCCATTCCCGCGGCATTGCGGAAAATCGAACCCAGATTCTCGTGGTCGTTGACGCCCTCCAGCACCGCCACCGTACGCGCCGTCTGCATGAGTTCGGTCGCCGACAGTTCCACGGGGCGCCTCGCCGCGGCAAGTACTCCGCGGTTGAGATGAAAGCCGACGGCCTCCGCCATGACCTCGGGACTTGCCCGGTAGTACGGAACATCGACAGGCTCGAGATCGGCTGCGAGCTCGGTCAATCGACGGTCGGTACCCAAAAGCGCGAAAGGTGCGAATCGTGACGCCAGCATGCGCTGCACCACCAAGACGCCCTCGGCGATCACCAGCCCCTTCCCACTGGGTAGATCCGGCCTGCGGTCGACACTGTTGAGATCGCGGAAGCTGTCCAAACGAGGGTCGGCGGCGTTGTCGATATCGATGACCAGCATCTACGTCCGCCTCGCCAGCGGCGTCGGTTCGCACACCGGGGTAGCGACCGGAGCAGGCGGAACAAGCCCGGCACGTATCTGGCCGGCTTCCGGAACCACCTCGGCCACAACCGGACACGGATGACGGCGCAGATACACCGCGCAGGTCAGCCCGGCAGCCACCGATACCACCCCGCCGATGAGCAGCGGCATCCGTCCGCCGTGCAGATCGGCCAGCCAGCCCACCAACGGGCTGCCCAGCGGGGTGCCGCCCAGGAACGCCACCATGTAAATGCCCATCACCCTTCCTCGCAGCTGCGAATCCACGGACAGCTGAATGATATTCATCGCCGACGTGGTGAACGTCAGCGCAAGCAGACCCGTCGGGATGAGCGCGACGGCCACCGACAGATAGGTCGGCATTACGCTGACGACAGCCTCGGAAACCCCGAAAGCCATAGCGGCGCTGTAGAACAGATTCATACGCACCTTCTCGGTGCGCCGGGCAGCCAGCGTGGCGCCCAACAATGTGCCGACTGCCAGCGCCGTCGACAGTAGCCCGTATGACTCGGCGCCACGACCGAAGGTCTCTCGCGCCAGCACCGCGAGTGTCAGCGAGAAGTTCAGCCCGAATGTCGAGACCAGGAACACGGTAAGCATGATCATGAACAGATCGCGGCGGTGCCATACATACGAAAAGCCCTGGCGCAGTTGGCCCTTAGCGGGCGGAACCGGATCACTCGGGTGTAGCTCCGCGGGCCGCATGCGCCACAACGCGATACCCACACCAATGAAACTGACGAAGTTCAGCAGGAAGACCCAGCCGGTACCAACGAGCCCGATCAACACTCCCGAGATCGCCGGCCCGATGATGCCCGCGAGGTTGAACACCATGGAGTTGAGCCCGACCGCGTTGGGCAGATGCTCCGGACCCACCATCTCAATGGTGAAGGATTGCCTGGTGGGTGCCTCGATAGCCGCGGCGCATCCCATTGCGAAGGCCACCGCCATCACATGCCAGATCCGGACAAGACCGGTGACCTGCAGAAGGCCCACGGTCAACGCGAACAGCGCCATCAATGCCTGGGTCAGCATCAGCATCCGGCGTTTGTCGTAGCGGTCGGCCAGCATTCCTCCCCACACCGAGAGCAACAGCGTCGGCCCGAATTGCAGCGCCATCACCACACCGAGCAGGAAGGCGTTGCCGTGCGAGAGGTCCAGCACCAGCCAGTCCTGCGCGACGCGCTGCATCCAGGTGCCGACGAGCGACACCATCTGACCGCTGATCCATAGCCGGTAGTTACGTGTGCGCAGCGATACGAATATCCCGCCGCGGTCAGCCACGGTGAATCATTTTAGAGACTAACGAGATTGTCAGCTAACCGTTTTCATTGACCAGTGCCGACAGCAGGTCGGTCGCCTGCCGCAGCACGGCTCGTTGCTCCGGGGTGAAATCGTCCAGGTGCTCGCGCAACCACTCCTCGCGGGCGCTGCGATCGGCCTGCACGATATCGGCACCCGCCTCCGACAACGAGACAACTACCTGGCGGCCGTCGGTCGGATGCGCCGAGCGCTCCACCAGCCCGAGCTCGGCCAACGAGGCGATCACCCGCGTCATCGACGGCGGCTGCACGCGCTCGCGGGCAGCGAGCGCACCCGGGGTCATCGCCCCTTCGTTAAGCAACGTCGCCAATGCCGACAGCTGCGTCAACGAGACCGGCGAATCCGCGCGCCGGAACCGCAGATGCCGGGCCAGGCGAATGACAACAAGCGACAGATCGCTGGCCAACCGGGCATCGGGGTCGCTCACGGCCCAAACCTTACGGCACGTCCAGGGCTTTCACAGGGACCTAGCCCGGTGTAGTTCGTGCCACGTATGCTGCGCATCTAGTGGACACCCCCGCGCCTCAACCTCCCCCGCTCCCGGCCGCACTGCTCAATCCGTGGCCGGTTGTCGTCGCAGGCACAGTGCTGTGGCTCATTGCCAACATCCTTGCCTTCACCATTCCCGCGCTCGAGAGCTGGCGTCCCATCACGCTTGCCGGGCTGGGTACCGGTGCGCTGGGCACCACCATCGTCCTGCTACAAGTTCGTGCGGTGCGGCGCGGCTCACGCGGCGCGCAAACCGGCCTGTAGCCGAATCAACCCCGCAATATCCCGGAAAGAGGAGCAATCTCATGCCCAACGCATCACTGCTGGAAACCGCCGTCGAGATCGATGCGCCGGTGGAGAAGGTGTGGGGATTGATCGCCGACCTGGACAACATGCCGCGGTGGAGCCCACAGACCCGCAAGATGTTCGTGCGCGGTCCTGTGCAGGCGGGCACCAATGTCGTCAACTACAACCGCAAGGGCTGGAAGGTGTGGCCGACACGCGCCGTGCTGACCGCCGTCGAGCCCAACAAGCGGCTGGCCTGGCACGTCAAAGACAACCTGAGCGAGTGGAGCTACGAGCTGGAGCCCACCGCGGCCGGTGGCACCAGGGTCACCGAACGGCGGGTGATGGGTGAGAAGCGCTCGGCGATCTCCACCAACCTGCAGAATCTGATGCTCGGCGGCACCGAGGTGTTCGACGAGGCACTGCTGGAGGGCATGCGGACATCGCTGGCCAGGATCAAAGCGGCCGCAGAAGGCGTTTAGTCCGCCAGATCCAGGACGCCGTCGTCGAAGGGCTCGTACAGCGGCATCGCGGAGTTGAGTGGCTGCGGCGTATCGGAATGGGCGCCGCAGCCGTACTCGATGTGCACGACGCGGCCGTCGGCCGACATCGAGTTGGCACACGCCCCGAAGGCGACACCCAGTGAGCCGGCCAGTGGCAGGTAGAAGCCGCAGGATCGGCAGACCCGGCGGGTGGCGCGCGCCATCTCGGTGTCCGGACCCCAGTCGCCGTCGAACCAGCGCTGCGCGGCGTCGACACGCCCGGTCAGGCTCAGCACCTGCTTACGCCCCAGCCCGATCTCGCCGGCGGTCTCGGTTACCTGTGCATCTCCGCTGTCGGTGTATCCGGGTACCAGGCGAGGATCGTTAGGCGGCGGGGCGAGCAAGTCGCCCGGGCCCAGGTCACCCGGGCGGATGCGCTCCTCCCACGGCACCCAGTTCGGCGCGCGCAGCGCCTCGGTGCCCGGAACAAGCACCACCTCACTGACGGTCGCGACGGTGGCGCCGGGTGCCGCGGCCATCACCACCTCCCAGTGCCATCCGCGGTATCCCGGCAGATCGGCTTCGAAGCGGTGGGTCAACGCGTGCAGATCCGTGCTCTCGGAGGAGGCCCCGAGGTACTTGCCCACGGTCTCCCCACTGAACTCGACGATGGCCGTACGAGCCTGGTCGATACAGGTGTAGAGGGCGTCGCGGCCGGAGATAGTGATGTCCATCGCTGACCATCTTCTCACCGTGAGGGACAATCGATGCGTGCGGGACGACTACGCGCGGTTCGGGAACCGCCAAGGCAGTAGCGACTCCCCATCTCGCCGCCGAAATCAGGATCCGCGCGACGCAAACTCCCACCCCGGTATGGCCAACTATCCGACGGGCGGTGCCAAGCGGGATCCTCGTCGTGCCGGCGGCTCATCGAACCGGTATCTACCGCCCCTGGGCGAGGAACGCCGGGACGAGTCGCGACGACGTCCCCGGCCTGAGCGGGAAATCCCGCCAAAGCTGACGGTCACCCGGGTGGCCGCGATGCGCAGCCGTGAGATGGGCTCCCGGATGTACGGGTTGTTCCACAAGGCCGCGACCGCCGACGGCGCCGACAAATCTGGCCTGACCGCGCTCACCTATCCGGTGATGGCCAACTTCGCGGTGGATGCCGCCATGGCGGTGGCCCTTGCCAACACACTCTTCTTCGCCGCGGCCACCGCTGAGTCCAAGAGCAAGGTGGCGCTGTACCTGCTCATCACCATCGCGCCGTTCGCCGTTATCGCCCCGTTGATCGGCCCCGCGCTGGATCGCCTGCAACACGGGCGCCGGGCGGCGTTGGCGGCCTCATTCGGGCTGCGCATCGCGCTGGCCGTCATCATGATCGCCAACTACGACGGCGCCAGCGGAAGCTTCCCTCCCTGGGTGCTGTATCCGTGCGCATTGTCAATGCTGGTGCTGTCCAAATCCTTTGGCGTGTTGCGTAGCGCCGTGACGCCGCGGGTGCTGCCGCCGACCATCGACCTGGTGCGCGTCAACTCACGGCTTACGACCTTCGGATTGGTCGGTGGGACCATCGTGGGCGGCGCCATCGCCGGGGCCTGCGAGCTCACGTTCACCCGGGTGTTCCAGTTGCCCGGAGCACTTTTCGCCGTGATGGCCGCGGCGGCGGTTGGCGCCTGGTCATCCATGCGCATCCCCAAGTGGGTCGAGGTGACCGCCGGTGAGGTGCCCACCACCTTCGGCTACCACGGCGACGACGGTGAACACCCGACGATCCTGCTCCGGCGCTCCCACAAGCAGGAGGACAAGATCCGCCAGCCACTGGGCCGCAACATCATCACCGCGCTGTGGGGCAACAGCACCATCAAGGTTATGGTCGGTTTCCTCACGCTGTACCCCGCCTTCGTCGCCAAGTCCCATGACGCGCACGGCTTCCAACAGCTCGCGATGCTCGGCATGATCGGCGCCGCCGCTGGCATCGGAAACTTCGCGGGCAACGCCACCAGCGCCCGGCTCAAGCTCGGCCGCCCAGCCCTGCTTGTCGTGCGGTGCGCCGGTGCGGTCACGGTGGTGGCGCTCGCGGCGGCGGTCACCGGGGTGCTGGCGGTCGTGGTGTTCGCGACGCTGGTGACTTCGGGAGTCAGCGCCATCGCGAAGGCGTCCCTGGACGCCTCGCTGCAAGATGACCTGCCCGAGGAATCCCGGGCGTCGGCCTTCGGGCGTTCCGAGGCGCTGCTGCAGCTGTCCTGGGTACTCGGTGGCGCCATCGGCGTGATGATCTACACCGATCTGTGGGTGGGGTTCACGGTGATATCCGCGGTGCTCATCCTCGGCCTGGCGCAGACACTGGCCAGCTTCCGTGGCGCCTCCCTCGTTCCGGGCCTGGGCGGTAACCGCCCGGTGATGGCCGAACAAGAGGGTGGCAAGGTAGTCGCGTGAAGGCAAAACTGGCGGCACTTGCCGCCGTCCTGGTGTTGACCGCTGCCGCGATGGTGGGGTTCATCGCCTGGCAGCTGCACGGGCATAAGGACGAGCGGCCCGAGATCAGCGCATTCACCCACGGCACCGTCATCCACGCCGCGCCCTATCAGTACTGCGACAAGAACAAGCTGGACCAGTGCGACCCGCCCGGACACACCGTCCAGTTGGCCGTCAACGCTCATGAACCCGTGCAGCTTTCGGTAGATGGGCGCATCGCCCAGGCGCCATGGATGTTGTCCAGGATCTATGCGCCGGTGGACGACGTCGATCACAAACGGGCCGAATCAAGCGTGTACCGCGACCATCGGACCGCCGTGACCATCCCGACCATCGACAGCGAGGGACGGCGGCTGTTGGGCCTGGAAATCAAGCTCCCGACGGTGGTTCAGACCGAGACCGGCGACCTGCTGGAGGTCACCCACGCAATCTGGTCCGTGGCCACGGTCTGGCAGAACTAGCGCCGAGCGCGATACTCCGCACGTGCCACGGCATCAAGGTGCTCGGTGGCATAACCGAGTGCGGTACGACCCATGGCCGCGGCGTGCGCATCGAGATAACTGATGAGAATATCTGCTCCACAACGCTTTCCAACTTCACGCAGCATCCAGCCGTAGGCCTTCTGGATGAGGTCACGCCGGTCGTCGATCACCAGCGGCGCCACCGCGAGGAGGGGCTGCGCGTCACCGCGTTTGGTAAAGGCGAAGGTGCCGATGATGCCCACCCGCCGGCTCCAGAGGTCGTCTTCTGCCGCTAGTTCCAGCAACAGCGAATAGTCCTGACCGACAAGCCATTCCCCCAGAATCTGCTCAGCCGAGGAATCAACCAGGTCCCAGTTGTTCACCCGGCCGCCGCGGACCTGCTGCAGGTACATCTGCACCCACGCGTCACGTTCGGTGCCCTCGGCATGCGCGAACTCCCATACCGCCAGGATCAGCCCGGTCAATCGGTGCTCGTGCACCTCACTGGCCAGTAGCCGCGCCACCGCATCACGTCCGATGCCACGGAATTGCCGTGCCAGCGCACGCTGATCTGGTACCGACACACCGACAAAGACGTCACCCTCGCCATACTGGCCCGGCCCGGTCTTGAAGAACCGTGCCGATTTCTGGGCCCGGCCGGGGTCACCGGCGGCATCGAGCGCCGCGATCACGTCCTCGGCGCGCAGGAGTGTCAGGTCAGGCGTCCAACTCAGCGGCGACGGCGCGCACAACCTCGGAGACCTTGCGGGCGATCTTGCGATCCGGGTAGCGCCCCTTGCGAAGCTCGGTCTGCACCGTGCCCTCCAGCAGGGTGATCATGTCCTCGATCATGCCGTGTAGCTCATCGGTGGTGTGCTTGTGGTTCACCGGCCCGCTGCTCTCGCGGCGCGTCTTCTGCACGGAGGGCGGCGCGTCAATCAACTTGAGGCTCAGCGCCTGCGGGCCACGCCGGCCCGCGGCCATGCCGAACTCGACCTTCTGACCGGCCTTGAGCCCCTCAACGCCAGCAGGCAGCGCAGAGGACCGGACGTACACGTCCTCGCCGTCCTCCTGCGACAGGAAGCCGAAGCCCTTCTCGGCGTCGTACCACTTGACCTTGCCGGTTGGCACTGCACTCACCTCACATGATTAACGCGCCCCAAATAGGACGCGGTGACTGGTCATCCTACTCGGCGCACGCAAGTGGTCGCTACGCTGGACTTATGACCCCGTTAATCGATTCGTTCGGCCGCATCGCGACCGACTTACGGGTGTCCTTGACCGACCGGTGCAATCTGCGCTGCACGTACTGCATGCCGGCAGAGGGATTGGACTGGCTGCGCAGCGACGCATTGCTCACCGCCGAGGAATACATCCGGCTGATCGGCATCGCGGTGACCGAACTCGGAATCCGTAGCGTCCGATTCACCGGCGGAGAGCCGTTGATATACAAGGATTTGGAGCGAATCATCACCGCGGTGGCCGCACTGTCACCACGCCCGGATATCGCGCTGACCACCAACGGCATCGGTCTGGACCGTAAGGCCGCGACACTACGGGACGCCGGGCTGGACCGCATCAACGTGTCACTGGATACGTTGGATGCGGATCGCTTCGCCGCGATCACCCGCCGAGACCGGCTGACCGACGTTCTCGCCGGCCTGGAAGCCGCGAGCGCTGCCGGGCTGACCCCGACGAAGATCAATGCGGTGCTGACCCCCGAGCAGTACAAGGAGGACTCGGTCGAGCTGCTGCGGTTCAGTCTGGAGCGGGGTTTCGAGCTGCGGATTATTGAACAGATGCCACTGGATGCCGGGCATCACTGGAACCGCGCTCACATGGTGACCGCCGACGAGGTCCACGCCGCCCTGAGCCGGGAATTCACGCTGAGCGCGGATCCGGCGCCCCGTGGCAGCGCCCCAGCACAACGCTGGCTGGTCAACGGGGGCCCCGCCACGGTCGGGATCATCGCGTCGGTGTCGAGACCGTTCTGCGGGGACTGCGACCGCACCAGGCTGACGGCCGACGGTCAGGTACGCAATTGCCTGTTCGCCACCACCGAAACGGATCTGCGCGGGCTGCTCCGCTCGGGTGCCGACGACGATGTGGTGGCCTCGGCCTGGCAGGCCGCCATGTGGGGAAAGAAACCGGGCCACGGGATCAATGACCCGTCGTTCCTGCAGCCTGACCGTCCCATGAGCGCGATCGGCGGTTAGGTGAGCATCCGAATCCGATACTTCGCCGCCGCCGCGAATGCCGCAGGCATCGAAGAAGAGACCGTGGAGCTCCCCGCGGGGGCATCTTTCGACGACCTGACGCGCCAGCTGGCCGCAAAAGGGCCGGAACTGGAACGCGTATTGGCGCGTTGTTCCTTACTTCATGACGGCGTGGCCGTCCGCGACCGCTCCCACCGGCCGGAATCAGGGTCTGTCGTGGACGTTCTGCCTCCGTTCGCTGGCGGTTAGAAGAGCGCTGGCCCGCCAATTTCCTAAGGAAGCTCTAAGGCATCTCTGAGAGTTGTATATAGAGACACCTAGGCAATTTCGTGATCTACGACACACATCCCAAGGTCACAGTACGGTCACGGCGTGGATACGGGGCGGTGGAGCTACGCAATAACCTGCGCAGACCTCACCGGCAACGGGAATAAACCCACCCCGCCGTGGACGAAACACCGTGAAATGTCCAACATGACGAGATGCGGATCGACACGTACCGTCATCCGGAGTCCATACCCGCGCACCGAGCTCCGTCCCTCGGGTGTGGCACCTCGTCGGTAAATCAAGGGACGGAGGCGGGGAACCCAACCGCCGGAGATCTTGATCTCCAGCATGAACCTTCATGGTTCTTGGGGTGAAGCCCGGGAAACCGGGCCGGGCGACCTCTCGCTCGAACCCGACAGCTCACTTCGCAGGTGCGTCACAGAGAGGAATACGACGGACATATGAGTGGACGGCACAGTAAGCCCACCAAGGCGGGCGCTAAAGCGGCCAAGGTCGCGGTAGCAGGTGCAGGCCTTGTCGGTGGCGGTCTGATGATGGCCGCAACGGCCAACGCAGCCACCGATGGCGAGTGGGACCAGGTCGCGCGTTGCGAATCTGGCAATAACTGGGCCATCAACACCGGTAACGGGTACCAGGGTGGACTGCAGTTCTCGCCCAGCACCTGGATCAACAGCGGTGGCGGCCAGTACGCCCCGTCCGCTCACTTGGCCACCAAGGAGCAGCAGATCGCGATCGCCGAGAAGGTGCTCGCGGGTCAGGGCCGTGGAGCCTGGCCGGTCTGCGGTCGTGGCCTGTCCGGCGCTACCCCCCGGACCGCTCCCGCGGCGAACATCACCCCTGCCGCTCACCACGAGGAGCAGGCCGCTGCCGAGCCCGCCCCAGCACCCGAGCCCGCTCCGGCCCCCGAGGCTGATGAGCAGTTCGTCGCCGAAGCCCCCGAGGCC